>NZ_CP038241.1:1200000-1500000 GCF_012222965.1 Allofrancisella inopinata
GAAGCTCTTATATTTGCAGCTATTGCTACTTGTAATGCTGGTGATGAAATACTAGTACCAGAACCATTTTATACAAACTATAACGGTTTTACTATGGCTGTTGATGTAGTTATAAAGCCTATTACTACCAAAGCCGAAGAAGGTTTTCATCTACCTAATAAAGAAGAGGTTTTAGCTTGTGTAACTAACAAAACAAAAGCTATTATGATATCTAATCCAGGTAACCCTACAGGCGTTGTATACTCTAAGGAAGAATTAGAGCTACTTGCTGAAGTTGCTAAAGAAAAAGACTTATTTATAATAAGTGACGAAGTATACCGTGAGTTTACTTATGACGGTTTAACTTGTACTTCATTTGGTAATATCAAAGGTGTTGAAGATAGAGTAATTATAGTGGACTCAGTATCCAAACGCTACAGCGCTTGTGGCGCTAGAATTGGCTCAATCTGCTCCAAAAACAAAGAGTTTATAAAACAAACCATCAAACTATGTCAATCCAGATTATGCGTGGCAACCTTAGAGCAAATTGGTGCAGCTGCTCTTTATGAAGTGGATGAGCAGTATCTAAAAGAAGTAAATCAAGAGTATATGAAAAGAAGAGACATAACATATACTGCTTTATCAAAAATGGAAGGGGTAATCTGTGAAAAGCCTACAGGTGCTTTTTATGTGATTGCAAAACTTCCTATTGATGATACTGAAAAATTTGCTCTATGGATGCTAACTGATTTTGAAGATAACAAAGAAACAGTTATGTTTTCTCCAGCTGCTGATTTTTATGCCACTAAAGGTCTTGGTAAAGATGAAATCAGAATAGCATATATTCTTGAAGAAAAAGCACTAAAAAGAGCTTTAGAACTTCTAGAAAAAGGTATTAAAGCTTATAACAGTAGAAAAATCTAAAAGGATAAACCTTCTACAAAAACTAAGCTCTACAGAGAGTTAAAATTATTAGCATAAATTTTTCTAAAAAAGGCGAGTCATTGTATGTATTTATTAGGAATTGAAGCTGGTGGAACTAAGTTTTTTACCACTATAGGTGATATACAAGGTAATGTTATAGAACGTCACCGCACCAACACTACAACTCCTGAGCAGACCATGGCTGAGGTTTTGGAAGTTTTTAGAAGTTACCAAACTAAATATAATATAAAAGCTGTAGGGCTAGCTTGTTTTGGTCCAATTGATATCAATACCGAGTCAAAAACTTATGGTTATATAACAAACACACCAAAAACCTCATGGAAAAATTTTGATATCCTTAGTTCAATTAAATCTAACTACAGTGGCTCTATTGGATTTAACACAGATGTTAATGCTGCAGCAATTTGTGAGCAAATTTGGGGAGCTGGCAAGGAAGTCAACAACCTTTTGTATCTAACAATTGGTACTGGCATTGGTGGTGGTATTATTTGTAATAACAAGCTTGTACAAGGTGCCATGCATCCTGAAATTGGTCATATATTTATATCTCAAAACTGTAATGATAATTTTGAAGGTTCTTGTCCCTTTCATGGTAATTGCCTAGAAGGCCTAGCATCTGGGACAGCACTAAAACAAAGATATAATGTCGCTTCAGCTGGAGTATTACCAGATAGTCATGAAGCTTGGATATTTGAAGCTGAATACTTAGCAAAAGCTATTGTAAACTATATTTATGCTTTTTCCCCTGAGAAGGTTATCTTAGGTGGTGGCGTAATGCATAAAACTATCTTGTTCGATATGATACGTGAGAATGTTGTTAGATATCTAAATAACTACCTTGACTACCCTGCCTTAAAAAATATGGCTGAGTTTGTTATACCAGCATCGTTTGGTGATAATACTGGAGTTAAGGGCTCTCTTGCTTTAGCTTTACAAGCCTATAAAAAACTTAATCAAAATTAGTAACCACTGACTTATATTATTTGTACTTTACTGCTAAAATCTTGACCACGCTAATCGAATTTTAGACGCGCCTTGCTAAAACGAATTTTTTCTAACCATATACTATCAAAATCCTTATTAACTATGTTTGTCCAAGCACTTGGGCAAGGGTGTGCTTTTATTACTGCTATACTTTTAGCTAGACATCTTAATATTAATGAATATGGATACTATATATTTGGCGTAACAGTCGCAACAATTTTAGCTGTAATAGCAACTATGGGGGCTGGCGGAATACTAGCACGTACATGGGGTAAATCTGATCTATTTGACTATCAAAGAGATAAAGAAACTTTTCTAGTACAAAACTGGTATTTTAAAAGAGGTATATCAATCATCCTTACTACTCTTTTACTAATATTTTCTTATAGTCACTTTAAAGGTTCGATTAACTATATTGAGATATTTGCATTACTTTTTGCTATTCCATTTTTTGTAGCTAATATTTTGCAATCTTTTTTTGTTGCAAAGAGGATTGTAGTTTTAGCAAACCTACTACAGCTTGGTTTGCGTCTTATAATGCTATTTATAACTATTTTTTTTATTGTTTGGTATGTAAGCGGTACTGTAACCTTAGTAGCTAGTATGGTTACTGTTATGCTTATATACATAACTCTAATATGGTTAAGGCAGCTTAAAAAATACTCCTTTAAAAGCTCTAAACCTAGCGGTAGTAACTTATCATTTGCACTTATGCAGTGGGGGCTTTTACTTCTATCTCAAATAGATATTTTGATATTAAAAGGAATATCTGACACAAAAAGTATAGCTTTGTACGGTGTGGCTTTACAGCTAAGTGCTTTGGTAAGTTTTGTGCTAAATGCTGTAAACTCAAATGTACTCTCACAAATTGCTGATGATTATAAAAACTGCTCACTTCTAGAATTTCAAAAACGTGTGACATCTTACACAAAGATTATTTTCTTTTTATCAATTTTTGCTATTATAGGGCTTTTAGTATGTGGTTATCCTATTACATTATTATATGGAGAACAATACACTGTTTCTTATTATATCTTCTCTATCTTGATGGTTGGACAAATAATAAATGTCTTATCTGGTTGTGTCGCGACTATTTTAAATATGGCAGGATATGAGAAAAAAACTTGTATAGCTTTTTATATCGCTTTACTTATAAATATAGTTTTAGGAATTATATTTACAGAAATCTGGGGGGTATACGGCCTAGCAGTAGCTTCTAGTTTATCTATGACATATTGGAATATACATCTACTCTATCAAGTGGTTACAAAACTCAAAATTAACCCTACTATCTTCATAAAAATATAAACATAATAAATAAAAAGCTTACTTATCAGGTTGAAGCTTATTATTACTATCTTGAGCAGCTTCATTAAGCTTTTTAGAAACATCATTAACTGCTTTATTAACTACATCTTTAGCTTGATCAACTGATTTACTTTCAATATTAGGAATAAAAAGCAGTACTAAAATTAACACTATAGAAATAATAAAAGAAATAATTCGTTTGTTCCTTAGTTTTTTAAATTTATTTTTCATTATAAACCTAAACCTCTCACGTTTAGAATAAAAGGATACTATGGCTAGTATAACGCTTTAAATAATTAGGTTTTAGTATTATTTAGCAATCATTATTTGCTGTTAGCTTACTAACACAATTTGCAGATCCATCCGCCATATTACCTAAACTTTCTGCCATTGCTATTTGGATATCATCAAGTTTATTTGCAGTAGCAGCCATAATATTATATGTTCCATCTCCTATAGCTTTTATGACGTTATAAATACCATTACCAAGAAATTTAACAATATTTATAATACCATGCCCAGTAGCGCTAACAGTAGTTTGTAAAACTTGTTTTGAACTATCTAAAAAACTCTCATCGGATGATACTTGGGCTTCAGGTGTTGCCTTAGTATCCGCTAGTGCCGGTAAAGCGTATCCTAGATATATAAATGCCACCATAAGACATAATAGTTTTTTCATCTTTTTTTCCTTTTTTATGTAGTTAACTAACTAATAGCTATACTAATATAGTTGATATTTGTAATCAAAGGAATTCTTAAAAATGAAAAGTATACTAATTAGTACAAACCCCTGTACATAATAAACAAGTTACAAACTTTTGCATTTACACTTGTATTTTTTAAAGCACATTTGCGTTTAGCAGTTGTTAAGCCATTGAAATAGCAACTACAACTGTTTGAGCATCGCGAGTTTTGTAGTTGCCAATGGCGTACAACTAAGCGATAGCATGTGCTAGCATTTTTGCATACTTTTTTTGCAATGAAAAAAGTATGTCGCTATAACTTACGTAGTAAGTAGCGAAACCAATCACTCTACACAATAAAAAATAAATACTTTCTAGGGTTCATAAAACTTAAATACTATATAATATTACTCATATCTTTTTTACTACTAGTATTCTTAAAATTTTATGCAAAGCTCAGAAGTATCAAAACAATATAAGAAATCCGCTCGCAAATGGTTAAATGAAATATCTTTACCTGCAAAATTATGGATAAAACTAACTATAATAGTTAGTTTTGTTAGTGGTTTACTACTTATTGGACAACTCTATCTATTAGCCCATATTTCATATGATGCTTATTTACAAAAACAGTCTTTTGACCAGTTAAAAATATATTTTTTTGCTATCGTTATGATAGTGATTTTTAGAGCTAGTTTAAGTTGGTTACGTGAAATAATAAGCTACAAAGCTGCCATTATCGTAAAAAAACAGCTTCGTGAAGATATAATAGCCCATATTAATAAACTTGGACCTATTGGTATCAGTCAAACATCAAATGCTAATATTATCAGTAGTGCTATGGAGCAAGTCGAAGGATTAACAGGCTTTTTAACCAAATTTTTACCTCAGGTAACTTTATCTGGTCTATTACCATTAGCTATTTTAGTTTCTGTATTTCCCCAAAGTCTTGTAGCTGGAGTTATCTTACTAATTTGTGCCCCGTTGGTACCTTTATTTATGATAATTGTTGGACTAGGAGCTGAGTCTGAAAGCCAAAAGCACTTTAAAAGTTTGACCCGCATGAGTCTAACATTTCTAGATACTTTAAAAGGCTTAACAACTTTAAAACTTTTTAATAAAAGTAAATCTCAAAGTGACAAGATCTTCCAAGCTTCGGATAATTATAGAATCCGCACTATGAAAGTCTTAAAAATTGCTTTTTTATCATCTGCTGTTTTAGAACTATTTGCAGCTGCTTCAATAGCACTGGTAGCAATATATTTAGGTATGGGATTTATAAATGCTGGCGCTGGTAATAATATCTGGTGGTCTTTACATAATTTAAACCTTCAAGGTGCTTTATTTATACTTTTGCTTGCTCCTGAATTTTTTATGCCATTGCGTGAACTAAGCACTCATTATCATGCAAAAGCTGAAGCTGTGGGAGCAGCTATAGAGATAGCAAAAATATTTGACATACAGCCACACTCTCAAACTAAAAATATAGAACTAGTAGACACTATAAAAACTATCGATATACAAAACTTGACAGTAAAATACGGCAATAGAATCACTATTGATAATATATCTTTAAAGGTACAACACAAACAAAAAATTGCTATCGTGGGAGCTAGTGGCGCTGGTAAGACCACACTTATCAACACAATTCTTGGCTTTATAGGATATCAAGGGAATATAACTATTAATAATTCTTTAGAGCTTAAAGACATACAAGAAAAATCTTGGCTTAGAAATATTTCTTGGCTAGGTCAAAATGCTTCTTTATTTAAAGGCTCAATCAAAGATAATCTAACTCTTGCAAATATCGCCGCTTCGGATAAAGAGTTAGCCAAAACTATAGAGCAAGCAAATTTAGATAATTTTATACTATCTCTACCTAATGGACTTGACACCCAAATAGGTGAACAAAACCTTGGCATATCAGGCGGACAAGCTCAGAGATTAGCACTAGCAAGAGCTTACCTAAAACCACATAATTTACTGATACTTGATGAGCCAACAGCCAGCTTAGATAAAGAGACTGAAACTAAAGTTATAGAGTCATTAAAATCTAACTGGCAAGATAAAACAGTTATTATGCTAACTCATAAATTAAGCTTTCTTGAGTGTGTAGACCAAATTTACGTATTAGATAATGGCAAACTTGTTCAGCAAGGTAGCTTTAAAGAATTAATTGAAAAAGAAAGTGAAGAGTTCTGCAACTTTTATAAAAATGAGGTAACTATATGAGAGACCTAATACCTTTTATAAAACTCTTTAAAAATCAATCCAAATGGATGCTTTTAGGAACCTTATTAGCATGGTCAGCTATACTAATGGGTGTTGGACTTATGTCGTTATCAGGCTGGTTTATATCATATGCAGGGTACCTAGCTACAACTACTTATGCTATAGCAACTTCGTTTAATTATTTTTACCCTTCTGCTGGGGTGAGAACATTTTCTTTAGGTAGAATTGTTAGTAGATATGGCGAAAGGATACTTACTCATGAGGCTACCTTTAAGATTATCACAGACATACGCGTATGGTTTTACCAAAAGCTTGAACCTCTTGCACCATCACACTTGTACAAATATAAAAGTGGTGATTTACTAACTAGATTAGTAAATGATATTGCAGCTTTAGACAACTTATATATCCGCATACTTTCACCAACTATTGTTTTTGTATTAGCAACTTTTGTTATAGCTTTATTGTTTAGCTTTTTTAGCTTTACATTAGCCATTTTTACAGCCTTAGCTTTATTATTCACTGGTTTTATAATACCTTTATTTAATAGCGTTTTGGCTTTTAAAAAATCACTTTCTTTAAATAAAAAAAGTAGCGAGTTAAAAACTGATATAGTTGAGCATATTAACTCTCTTGCTGAACTAAAAATATTTGACTTAGAAAATAAACATTTTGGGAGAATAAAGCAATATAACCTTCAGCTATTACAACAAGAAGCTAAACTAAGTATTATTAGCGGTTTTGGTAGCGCTCTTATGACCTTAGCTCTTGGTTTAATTATAATCATGGTAACAATATTCGCAGTTAAGCTAACAAATGAAGGTTCAATAAACGGAGCTTTTATTGCTTTGATATTTTTAGCCATTATGGCAATGTTTGAATCAATTATACCTCTACCACTTGCATATCAATACCTTGGTAAAACTCTCTCTGCAGCTAAAAGGATTTTAAATATTACAAATTCAAAACCAGATATTAACTACTTAGAGGAATACAAGCCTATAAGCAACTATGATATAAAATTTGATCAGGTGTCATTCGGCTATAGTGATAACCAGCTAGTATTTAAAAATTTTTCACTTGAGATAAAAACTGGTGAAAAGATAGCTTTATTTGCCCCAACAGGCAGTGGTAAATCTACCCTTATAAATCTTTTAGCAAGATTTTGGGATGTCAAACAAGGTAGTGTATCTATAGGTGAAGCAAACATTAGAAACTTTAGCGAAGATCAGCTAAGAAACCTAATGACTGTTATAAACCAATCTCCGCATATCTTTAACACGACGATTAGAGAAAACTTATTACTAGCAAAAGATAAAGCTACAGATGATGAACTTTATCAAGCTTTGGAAGACGTTTTATTAGCTGATTATGTAAAATCTTTACCAAAAGGTTTAGATACTTGGACAGGTGAACTGGGAAAACATCTTTCAGGTGGACAACAAAAGCGTCTCGCTCTAGCACGAGCTTTTTTACAAGATAAACCTATATTAATTCTAGATGAGCCAACTGAAGGCTTAGATAAAGAAACTGAAAAAGTTATTTTTAATAACCTATGTAAACTAATGGAAAATAAAACTGTTATTTTTATCACTCACAATATTAAACTATTAGAAAGTTTTGATAAGGTGGTTAGTTTAAATTTAGGTCCATTAAATGGTATGTAGCTAAATTTTGCATCTGATTATAGGTCAGTGTTTGTAGTGTTGCAGTATCTGTTAATGGAGAAAGAGTATTTAAAGGATCTGGGTGATTTTGTTTATCATATAACCACCACCATCCAACAAGTGGTTTCGAAATGTACTTAAAATATAAGTTATATTAATCCAAAGACACTTTCATATTTATGCTATAATATATATTGAGACTCAATTATTACATAAATAATGCCAAGACCGATTAAATTACCAGCTGATTTTGCCAAATATGTATAAAGGACGGGATGAGCTTGCAAGATACTGCTAAAGTTTTAAAAACCCCATGGAAAACAATACAAACATGGTTGCAGAATTTTAGAAAAAATGGTTTATCTGGTTTGTATATTAAAACAACAAAGTACAAACCACCAAAAATTCGTAAAGTAATTTATACTACTAATGCGATAGAATCGCTTAATAGTCAGTTTAGGAAAGTTATTAAAAATAAAAAGCTGTTTCCTAAGGATGACTCTGTTTTCAAATCTTTGTACTTGGCTATAGATTATTTGACTAAAAAATGGTCTATGCCTGTCAGATATTGGAATGAGGCTATGCCTTATTTCGCTATTGAGTTTGAGGATAGAATCCAGAGATTCATGTAACTGAATTTACACAGTTAAGTGGAAAGGCTCCAGCATCATGGCAATTGCATTAAAATAAACCCATAATTTTCAGCAAATATTTATTATCCCACCCAGCCTTCATTCTTTTTGTCAGGATTCCGACTTTAGCAGTATTTTCTTTTTTTATGAGATTAAGAGCTATCTGCCTTATAATACCAATTCCAACACATATTATTACTTTCTAACTTTGTATTTCATACCTAATTTAATCCTTTAATATTTGCCAATAGCCACTGCTATTGGCTGCACATCAAAAACTTAAATTAGTCATAAACTCCTTTGTGATAAATGCACCAATTTATGTTGGAATTGGTATAATTGCTAAGTTTGAAGCACTATTGTCAACTCTAGTCCTATTTCTATCTTCATCAAAACTAACATCTAACAACCAGTGCAGTTTATTTTCTACAGACCAATGAGAGCGAATAGCTTTTGCTATTGTTTCAATATTATCGGCATCTACATAAGATATGAAATATCTGGTCTCACAAGAACTTTCCCCAGTAGACTTAATTTGTCTAATTGATTTGACAGCAACTATTGTTTTTAAGCCTTCCCAGTTATGTCGCTTTGTTAACCAGTCAATATCACTAGTAGCTGTAACTAGTCTATGCTCAATCCTTCCGTGGTCACAGTCTAAACTATCAAAGCTATCTAGTTTAGCCTACTTTTTTGAGCTAAACCATAAAGCGACATCTTCATGAAGTGAAGATTGATTACCCTTTAAACTCAAAACATAATCACCTTTTTGCTCGATAATTTGTTGAGCAGTCTTACGCTGTGTTCCCATAGCATCACTAGTAATAATAGTTCCAGCTAAATCTAATTTACTAAGCAATTTTGGCATGGCTGTGATTTCATTTGACTTGCTATCGACTACTTCTTGACCTAATACGCAGTCATTTTCGCAAGCCCATGCATTTAAAAGAGTTAAGCCTGTTTTTGTACCTCTTAAACACTTTCCATCAATAGCTATTATCTCCGTATTAGTAATAGTTTAGATATCTTTCATCCACTGATTGAAGCATTCTATAAACTCTTGTGTATTTAAAGCAGCAAAAACTCTGCCAAAAGTATCATGAGATGGGATACCATTTTCCAGGTCTAGAATATTATTTAACCACTCTTCCTTTGATTTACAGAATTCTTCTATCATTACCCAGTTATTTGCACCACATATTACCGCTGTAATAGTCATAAAAAATATATCTATGAGTTTATGTCTCTTTTTGCGGTTTATTCTTGGATCACTGACTTGTTCGAAGTGATGAAATATGCTTGCAGTAGCTTTTGTACTCATGGGTTTAGAGAATTTAGTTTTTTTCCGATAGCCTATTTTCTCACAATTTCAACTCTTTTTTAATGCAATTGCCCTGAAACAGCATTTTGCTATATTGTATAAAATTTAAAAATATAGTATTATCCAAAGAATTATATTCATATTTTTTTAAATAAACAATGTCAGAATGTGCAATATGCTTAAGTGAAATAGAAGCCAATAATTATTTCAAAACCGAATGCAATCATGTTTTTTGTAAAACTTGCATATCTCATTGGTTATTAACCGACAAGCGAAAAAATTGCCCATGTTGCAGAAGAGCTGTAAAAATAGATTTTAAACGATTATATGAGATGTCATATAATGAATTTAAAAGCCATGTTTTAAATGCTTGCAACAATTATTTATTGCATCATACTGAATCTAGAGGTTTTTTTGAACATCATGGAAGCGCGGGTAGAAAAAAAGTCGGATTACTAAGAACAATTATAAATTCTGATGTTGATTCTATTAATGAACTTCAAAGATTTCTAAGGAAGTTTTTTTACGACAATTTAGAAGAAAAAGATAAAAATAATAAATTTAATCCAGTTAGATCTCCTGTTAGATACAACAAAACTTCATTTATATCCTTTTTATTAAATGAAGTAACAAAGTCACCAGATATTTGTAATTATATTTTTGAAAATTGGTGGCCAATGGTTTTAACCGAAATAGATTATACTAAAGATGAAGCTGAAAATAATTTAAGTCGTGAAAAAATTATACAGATCAAATCAATTAAAAATCTTAGGTATCTGGCACATATTTCACTTCAGGAAACGAGGCCAATTATTCATATTGAACTTCCATTCTAGTCAATTTATAAGCTATTTTTATTCCCTGCTTTTTTATACAGCATCCAAAATACTATTATATGCTTCATCAAGAGTTATATATCCAATACTTGAATGCAATCTTTCCTTATTATAAGTATCAATATATTCTCTAATACCAATACAAAGACACTTTCATATTTATGCTATAATATATATATTGAGATTCAATCATTATACCAATTCCAACATAAATTGGTGCATTTATCACAAAGGAGTTTATGACTAATTTAAGTTTTTGATGTGCAGGCAATAGCAGTAGCTATTGGCAAATATTAAAGGATTAAATTAGGTATGAAATACAAAGTTAGCTATATGAAGAGTTAGTTATATTTTAGGGGCAACAAATTTAATTAAGGCACTATACTTTTAAAATGCCAGATATATGTATGTCTGTGATTATACTTTTTAAATAAATTTATTAATGAAAGAAAAAATTAAAAAAAAATGCTGATCTAAATTCAAAAATGAATTGATTAAATATGCGAGTCCATGTGTGAGGTTAGTTAGCTGTATTCCTGAACTAATGGAATCTGTCGTTTACATGACTTTGCTATAATTGTCCCTTTACTGAAAGATGAGGTATCTCCCTAATAAATGAAAAGTAAACAAAACACCAGTTAACTTTGTTTAATATAAAGCCACTAATACTTTAAAGCTAATCTTGCTTGATTAACATCAAGCTTGCCTTGGCTTTTTGATATAATGATCGTACCCACAGCATTACCTATCATATTGGTAATAGATCGACCTTCTGACATAAATCTATCTATACCTAATATAATCACTATACCAGCTACAGGAACAACTCCTAAAGCGCTTAAAGTTGTTGCTAGTATTATAAAACCACTACCGGTCACACCTGCTGCTCCTTTAGAGCTAATAATCATAATCATTAACATAAATATCTGTTGCTGTAATGTAAGATCCACACCTAAAGCTTGTGCTATGAAAATAGCTGCTAATGACAAATATATAGCTGTACCATCAAGGTTAAACGAATATCCAGTAGGGACAACTAAACTTACTATCGATCTATCACAACCTACCTGTTCTAATTTCTCCATTAGATTAGGTAGGACACTTTCAGATGACGATGTGCCGAGTACTATGAAAATTTCTGTCTTTATATAATTTAATAATCTAAATATGCTAATTTTACAATAAAGTCGTAATACTAAACCTAAAAACACCAATAAAAACAATAAACAAGTGAGGTAAAAACAAAGCAGTAACCCTAATAGCCCAAGCAATGCACTAGCTCCATACATTCCCACTGTATAACCCATAGCTGCAAAAGCTGCTAATGGTGAATAATACATTACTATATGGATCATTTTAAAAAACACTTTTGATAATGACTGGATACTCTCTAAGATTGGTTGTCCTTTATCTCCATAAAGTATCAGACCAGATGCAAACAATATAGATACAAATAATACCTGAAGAATATCTCCATTACTAAACGCTCCAACAAAAGAGTTAGGTATAATATTCATAAGGAAACCTTTCAGACCTTCAACATGTTCAACATTGCCCATATAAGCTTTAGCATTATTTATATCTAGAGAGTTAGGATTTATATTTAAACCAACCCCAGGTTTAAATATATTCGCTACAACCATACCTATTGTTAAAGCAACCACGGTAGTTGTAAAGAAATATAATAGTGCCACTCCACCTATCTTACCAACTGCTTTTAAATCTTTCATAGCAGCAATACCAGAAACCAAAGTTAGAAATATGATAGGCGCGATCATAAGCTTAATAAGCTTGATAAAAACATCAGCCAATGGCTTAAGAGTAACAGCTATGCTTGGTGCAAAAATTCCTAGTATAACTCCTATAAAAATACCAATTAAAACCTGTGTATATAAATGACGAAATATTTTCATTTTGGTAGGCCTCCTTCAAGTATTATACTTTTACAAGTTAAATACCTACATAAAAATCAAAGCATAGCTACTGCCTCGATCTCAATTCTTACATCCTTTGGTAGCCTTGATACTTCCACACATGATCGAGCTGGATAGTTATCACCAAAAAATGAGCTATAAATCTCATTAATAACACTAAATTCATCCATATCTTTTATAAAAATAGTAACTTTAACTAATTTGTCTAAGCATGATCCAGCTGCTTCTAATACAGCTTTTAAGTTTTCCATAACTTGGATTGTTTGCTCTTTTATACTTTCACCAATTAAATTACCATCTGGTTTTAAACCTATCTGTCCTGAAGTATAAATAAAATCTCCTGCAACAATTGCTTGTTCATAAGCTCCTATTGCTTGCGGAGCGTTAACCGTATTAATTTTATGTTTTTGCATAAGTTTATTCTCCACTTATCCTTATAAAGATATTATGTACTAAAACACTAAATAGCTAAACTTTGTTAGCAAAATATATAATATTTTTTTATTGACATGTTAAGAAAATAATTGTCTAAGCTATAAATTTACCCTAAACTAAGAAGATACTTTAGAGTTAAAAAATAGAAAATGAATTTTTTAAAACCTGCTAAGACACTGCCTTTATTAAACGATAAAAAAGTTGCTATTAAATACCCTCATTGGCGTTTAAGGATGTTTCTTGTAGCTTATATAGGCTATTTTACATATTATTTTGGACGTAGTAGTTTTGATGTCTCTAAACAATATATAACCACCCTTTCCCCAGATGAGCTAGGCTTAATTGGAGCTGGCCTTGGTATAGCTTATGGAGTAAGTAAGTTTCTTATGGGAAACATAGCAGATAGAAGTAATGCCAAAGTCTTTCTTGCACTAGGATTATTAATAAGTGGTCTATTGAACCTAATAATTCCGAGTGTACTTTCTTTAGGTGTTTTGCTAATGTTTGTAATCATGTTTGTAAATGGCTGGGCTCAAGGTATGGGCTGGCCAGCTTGTGCTAGAATCATGACACATTGGTTTTGTGCACATGAACGTGGTACTAAAATGGGAATTTGGAATACTGCTCATAACGTTGGAGCTGGTTTTTTAGCAATTGCAGTTGTACCTATAGGGCTGTATTTATTTAATAATGACTGGCATGGACTTTTTTATGTTGCTGGTATTTTATGTATATCTGTAGCAGTTTTAATACTAATATTTGGTGCAGACACTCCGCAATCTGTAGGCCTACCAGCTATAGAGGTCTATAAAGGCTATGTTAACCAATCTAGCTATGAGGAAAAAGAATTCACTGCCAAAGAGATTTTCTTTAAATATGTACTAAATAATAAATGGGTATGGTTAATCGCTATAGCAAATGCCTTTGTATATTGTGCAAGATACGGTTTACTCAGCTGGTCCACTTACTATCTAGTACAAGTTAAACACATGTCCGCAACCACTGGTTTACTAGGTTTTGCAATGTTTGAGTTACCTGCAATTCCCGGGACTATAGTTATTGGTTGGATTACAGATAGATTCTTTAATAGCCGCAGGGCTCCAGTAAGCGTTATTTGTATGATTTTATTTATAGCTGTATTATTTGTCTACTGGTATAGTGATACAGCTTGGATATTATTATTATCACTATCTGCTATGGGTGTACTTATCTACGGACCTGTTGCTTTAATAGGTATATTAGCTCTAGACTTAGTACCTAAAAAAGCTGGCGGAACAGCTGCTGGTTTTACAGGGCTATTTGGATATTTTTTAGGAACAGTAGGAGCTCAAGCTGTTATAGGAATTATAGCAACGTATCTTGGCTGGAACGCTGTATTTATTTTTTTAATAAGCTCTTGTATACTGGCGACTATACTTTTAAGTATTTGCTGGAATTTAAGTAGTGATAACAAACACTAAAATGCTAATATATTTAACCTAATCTACTTATTAATTAACTTATCTCTTCAAAAAAACATAATTATAAGACATATGTTGTTATCCAAATATTTATAAAACTTTAGGGCCATTTTTTGCCGTACAATATTTGACACATACTTTCATAATATTTACAGTATATACTGTCAAACAAAAGCAAAGGAGATGAATTATGAGCAAAAAAAGTATACCCCTACTACTATTAACCACATTACTAATATCCACTTCTTCAGCTGGTCCAGCAGCAAACGTAGGTGAAAAATTAGATAATGCAGGCAATTATGTAGCTGAAAAAGCTGGAGACGCCTGGGAAACTACTAAAAAAGGGGCTAAAAATACTGGTGGATTTATCAGTGATAAATCTAGCGATGCTTGGGAAGCTACTAAAAAAGGAGCTAAAAATACTGGTGAATTTATTAGTGATAAATCTAGCGATGCTTGGGAAGCTACTAAACATGGAGCTAAAAATACTGGTGAATTTATTAGTGATAAATCTAGTGATGCTTGGGAAGCTACTAAAAAAGGGGCTAAAAACGTTAAAGAGGCATTAGACCCAAGAGGCCCAGCTGAAAAAGCTGGATCTGTGGTTGATGATGCTGCTAAGAAAACAAAAAAATTAGCAGAGGTATAAAACATTATTTCTCGTAGCTTAAATCATACCTTAAGTTTGTTTTTCGAAAAAATGGGCTGTTTTACTTTTTATACTTATAGAACTTTCGTATACGTATCCCTTGTTAAAATCTTTCTTTAATTCATTCTGCTTGTTAAATTTTGACAGCTAATTTCTAATACAAATATTAACATTAACGAATAAAATAATATAAAATTGTCAATTGTAATATTTTTTAATAAAAACAAAATTACTTTTGGGGTGTACTATGGCAAAAAATATACATGGGCGTATAAAATCTAACTTAGGTTATGCCTTCTTGGGTGCCGATAATAAAGGTGTCTGCTTCGGGTCAGTTGTTACTTTCTTTCATGAGACAATCGTAAATAATAATTATTTTTTAAAAAGCGATGATATACATATTAGCTTAGGTAGATCAGAAACTCTACAAATGAAATACCAGAAAAAAAACTTTGATGTTGACGCGATTTTAGAAGAACAGTTTCTACAAAGAATCAAAATAAGTGAAGATCAAGTATATAAACCTTCCAAATTTTTAAATGAAATTTATTCTAGATACTCAAATTCACATGTAGGAGGATATCTTTTAGAACTAACAGGAGATAATTCTAGTCATGCTGTTGCTTTTTTCATAACAAGAGATAATAAGTTATTATATTTAAATTCTAATCATGGTCTTTATTTGCTTGATGACATTGAAAAAGATTTAAAAGACTTAAAAACAAACTTTTTTGATATTAAAAAAAATAAATATGATTTATATTCCCTATATCATGTAATTGAAACTCCTAAAAATTTTTTCAATTAAGAACGTTTATTGCAAAACCAAAAACCCTATGATTGACTACGCTAAAAAATAGTACGCCATTCAGTTAGGATAGACCACGTAATCCATGGGAATAGTTTAATTTTAAGACATTCCAGTTAATACTACTTTTATAATAACTAGTAGGCTATATTTGTTATCATTGTGTATGCTAAAAATTGGTTTTATATAAAACGACTATTTAATACCAATTCCAACACATATTAGTACTTTCTAACTTTATATTTGCCAATAGCCACTGCTATTGCCTGCACATCAAAAACTTAAAACAACCATAAACTTATGTTGGAATTGGTATAAGACCTAGATAATAAGTTACTTTTTATACCAATTTCCAGTTTGCTGGTCTTTATAATATTTTTGTTTAACTGCTGACCATGCTACCTGATGGGATATTGTTTCTCTATCTTCATCGGTTCTTCTTTTTGATTCATCCTTATACTCATCCCAAGCGTTATTAAAAGCTTCTTTATAAATTTCTTGAGCATGCTTTGGAAGGACATTCTGTACCCCTTTTGGTAATTCACTTAATGCATTATAAGGCATCTAACTCCTCCCTTAACCGTTTACGATCTCTCCACCATTAGGATGAAGCACTTGACCGATGAAATATTTACTCTCTACCTCATTAGCAAGAAATACGTAAGCAGGAGCTATATCCGCAGGTTGTGCTGGCTCATCTAGCAAAGTGCTTTCTCCAAAATTTTTGACTTTTTCTTTACTAAAACTTGAGGGTATTAAAGGTGTCCATACCGGTCCTGGAGCTACAGCATTCACTCTTATACCATCCTTGATTATATTCTTTGCTAAAGAACGTGTAAGTGCTACAATAGCACCCTTTGTGGAAGAATAATCAATCAAGTCAGGCCTACCCTTATAAGCTGTGACAGAAGTAGTATTTATTATGCTAGCTCCTTTTTGCATATGCTTTAAGGCTGCTTTTATCATATACACATAGTGATAAAAGTTAGTCTCAAAAGTTTCTTTTAATTGCTCTTGTGATATGTCAAGAAAATCGTTTTGAGGAAATTGCACAGCTGCGTTATTCACTAGCACATCGATACTTCCAAAATGTTTATAAGATTTTTCAACAAACTCATAGCACTGTCTACTATCTTTAACATCAATTTCTACCGCTAATACATTATCTTTATTATTAGATAATTTTCTTAGTTCTTCTAAAGTTTCTTTAGCATCTTCTTTTTCTCTAGCGTGGTAAGTAAAAGCAACTTTTGCTCCTTCTTTTACAAAATGTAATGCCACAGCTTTACCTATCCCGCTATCCCCACCTGTTATAAGAGCAACTTTACCATTAAGTTTGTCTGCAGGAATATACTCTTGGTAAATATGAATAGGCTTAATAACCATCTCAGAAGTTAACCCAGGTTGCTCTTTTTGAATATTTTCTTCAGATTGTTTCATTTTTATTCCCCTTTTTTTAATAAAACTTTTTAGTTCTGTAGAAAATACCTTAGATAATTTAATACGTTTCCTAGGGTATTAGACATTATAAAATTCTGCTAAAGTATCTCCTGTCCAATAAGAAGAATCAGCTTTTGGCCAGTTATTTTTGTCAAAGCCAGGAGCTTTTTCTAAATCTTCTTTTGACTTATCAAGCTTAAACTGCTTGTTAGCTGTATCTATTTCAAAAGCTGTTAGAGGAATAGCAAACAATTTATCTCCTATTCCTAAAAACCCACCAAATGATACGACTATATAAGCTACTTCTCCTGTTTCGGTATTTAGCATGATTTCTTTTACCTCACCTAAATTTTCTCCATCATAATTAACTACTTTATCACCTATAAGTGTACTTGCTGATAATGTTAAGTTTCCCATTATTTATCTCCTTCCTTTTTATTTATATTGCTTACCTTTTGTTGTCAAAAGGTAACTTCATATTAACGTGTCAAAAAATAATTTCAAATTTATACAGCAAAAAATATTACTAAGGTTGTGGTATTTTTGTTATAAAAATTAGGAAATTCCATAATATCAATTCCAACATAAATTGTTGCTTTTATCATAAAAGAGTTTATGACTAATTTAAGTTTTTGATGTGCAGGCAATAGCAGTGGCTATTGGCAAATATAGCCTACTAGGCATAAAAGTAGTACTAACTGAAATAGATTAAAACCAAGCTATTTCGAGTTAAATCAGAGCTGTTTAATAGTTTTGATTATAACCCAAGCGACAGTCACGCAATAGATTTAAATAATCGTCGTCATCAAGGTACTTGGGTTATCTCCTTAATACGTTTGGATAGTTGCTAAAAAACCGTTTGGAAATGAATTTTTAGGATTTTTCTAAAAAATGGTTTCTATAATTAATAAACCTATAGAAAGAATATTTAACACAATTAGAGTATTACTAATATCTTTGATTTTACCTACAAATACTCTAAACAAACTCCATAGTAATAAACCTAAAATCATCCCATGGGTAATTGAGCTAGTAAGAGGAATAATCAGTATAGTTATAAGTGCAGGGATAGCCTCTTCAATTTGTTGCCATTTAATATTTCCAATAAGTTTCATCATATAAATACCAACGATAAATAATACTGGTGCTGTTGCTACTGAAGGAACTAGTGATAATAAAGGTGAAAGAAATAAAAAAGGTAAAAATAAAAAACCTATTATTATTGCACTGACACCTGTTCTCGCCCCACTTTTTATTCCTGTTGCTGATTCAATATATGAAATAGCTGAACTTGTACCAAGTATACCGGAAAACACTCCTGCTAATCCATCAACTGTTAATATTTCTTTTAAATTTTTAGGGTCGCCCTTTTCATCTAATAAGTTACCAACTTCACATACCCCGATTACACCGGCTAAACTATCAAACATAGTAGTAAATAAAAAGGCAAATATTGCTGGCCAAAAAGCAATAGAAAGTGAATTTACTAAATCTAACTGACCAAACGTTGAAAAATCTGGCATAGCTATAAAACCATTGAATTTAGCTTGTAAATTTAAGCTAGGGAATAAAAAACTTAAGCTAAAATAAATTACTGTTATTCCGACTATCCCAATAATAAGGGCTCCTGTATAACCATAATAAATCAATACACCTGTAACTAACAGTCCTACTAAAAATAGTATAAAAGAAACATTTAGGTCCGCCATTTCTATAAGATTTTCAGGATTAGGTGCTAAAACGTTTGCAGCTTTTAACCCCACTACAGCTATCAACAAACCAATACCACAAATCACAGCATAGCGAACTTGATAAGGAATTGCTTTAACGATCAAAGTTCTTAAGTTTATCATTGATAAAAATGTAAAAATTATTCCTGACCAAAATACAATACCTAAAGCAATCTGCCAGCTAACCTGCATGTTTTGCACGATTGCATATGTAAAAAAAGCATTTATCCCCATACCTGGTGCGACAGCTATAGGACTATTACTAAAAATCCCCATCAGTAAACAACTTACAAAGGACACTAGTACTGTTGCTGTAAGTGCTCCACTAAAAGGTATACCCGCGTGTGATAATATAATTGGGTTAACTACTACTATGTACAACATAGACAAAAAAGTAGTCATCCCTCCTATTATTTCATGTTTTAATGAAAAATTATCACTTCGGTATATTTCAAAAATTTTTAATTGCATACTTACTCCCAAATGCATAATTAGGTTTTGTAACACACTCTACAAATAGATACTTTAGTATCATATTAACTTATATTTCAAAATAAAGTTATTTGCCATTTGCGTAATTTATTACAAGGGTTAGATTATAATACAACCAATAAACACTTGGTAGCTAATATTTGCAATTAATAGCGATAAAAGTTCAAAAGGTATATAATTACTATATAATTTAGCTAATTCTCAAAAAATATGGTAGCTGTAAATCTATATCATAAAAATGATTATCTAAGACAAGATAATAATGTATCTTATAAAGAACATTTCTCCCCATTTAGAAGAGATTATGCTAGAGTCGTGCATTCATCATCATTTAGAAGACTACAAGCGAAAACGCAAATTTTTCCAAACTTTGAAAATGATTTTTTTAGAAATAGATTAACTCACTCTCTAGAGGTTGCCCAGATAGCAAAATCTATAGCAGTTAAACTAAATGCTGAGCATGGTCTGAATTTAGACTACGACCTTATAGAGACAGCTGCTCTTTGCCATGATATAGGTCATCCACCATTTGGTCATAATGGAGAAATAGCCCTAAATAAAAAAATGCAGAATTTCGGTGGCTTTGAAAGCAATGCCCAAACACTTAGACTAATCTCCCATACAGCAAAAAAAGATATTGACCAAAACCAAAGCTTTGGTTTAAATCTAACATATAGAACTCTAGCTGCTACTATAAAATATGACTGTTTAATACCTTCTATTAGTGAATTAGGCAACTTAACTAAAGGATACTATAACGAAGAAGTTAAGTTAGTTGATGATATAAAGCAAAAACTCCTAGAACCATATACTACTGAACTAGACCAACCTTTTAAAACCATAGAATGCTATATAATGGACGTTGCCGATGATATTGCTTACTCAACTTATGATGTTGAAGATGCACTTAAAGGTGGCTTTATTGATCCCCTATCTATGGCTAGCATTGATGATAAACTTCTACAAAAAATCCTAGATGCAATGCCTGATGATTTAGAAATTACAGCTAGTGAAATTAAGGAAATACTAAAAGATATTTTTTCAAATTATATTGACTTTAAAGCAGATAGTAGAGATATCTACAGAATTTCTAAAAATATAGCAACCAATAGTCTTCTAAGAACAAAATTAACATCAAAACTAGTGAATAACTGCATTCAAAATATCAAACTAGATTTAAATGAAAATATTCCTATTATTTCAAGAGTTTATTTGGATGATCAAGTTAGAAAACAAGTTGAAGTACTTAAAAAATACATTCTATTTAAAATAATAAAATCACCAAAGCTAAATATCTTGCGCTATAGAGGTAGAGAAATAATTTCAGAAATTTTTGATATTCTGATTGAGTCAACTCCTAACGATAGTCTATTGCCTGACGATATCGGAGCTATTTTCTACAATGCAAAAAGCACTCACCAAAAGGCTAGAATTATAAGCGACTATATATCATCTATGACAGATAGATATATTATAGAACTTTATAACCAGTTCAAATCTGACCCTTCTGCGATGATATTTAAACCTTTTTCATAAACCTACTTGAAGCTACTAAACCTATAATCGAAACTACACCTGCAAAAACTATTAAGTACGCTGGTATTAATAATAACTTTGTCTCGGAGATTAGAAATATCGTAAAAGCTGGGACCCCAGCAGAAAACACCAAATACCCAAGGTTATAAGCTAAACCAAGACCTCTACCCCTATGATCAAAATTAAAATAATTAACAATTATCACATTATACGTAGAGGCAAAAAATCCCATAACAATTGATAAAATTATAAAACATGAATATATACTCTTTCCTTCAAGTATATTTTTGTAAAAAATAGGAGCAAAGGCTATGCTTATAATAATCAATATACCCATTAGTTTTTCTTTTGACACATAATCACTTATAAAACCGCCTACTATACAGCTAATAGTCATTATGATAGAACCTACTAGAAGTAAGTTTGCTAGCTCTACTTTAGAAGTTAAATACATTTGGTAAAATGATGGTAAAAACATATAAAGCTGCGTTGTTAGCATTGCAATACAAGATACTAACATCATACCTACTACAACCTTTGCAATAAATGACATTAAGCTAGTATTTTGGTTATTTAAGTTTACAGCTGATTTTGGTAGATCATCAACTATGCCTCTTCTTAGAAAGAACAAAGTAAACGTAAAGATTGCTCCTATTAAAAACCCTATACGCCAGCCATATTCTTTTGCGAAATATTCACTTGTGTAGTTAGTTACTATAAAAAGAACTACTGTTGTCATCATAATACCTAAGCTTAGACAAGAAAAAATAATCCCTGTTACCAAACCTTGTCTTCTAGGATAGTTCTCTATACTAAATATTATAGCTACTGGGATTTCTGCACCTATAGCCATAGCTTGGATACATCGTAACCCAACAAAAAATAATGTCGCCCAAATTCCTATATTTTGAACTCCTGGTAAAATAGCTAATAGGAAAGTTGAAAAAAATAGCAAAACCATATTTAACTTTAAAATTAAAGCTCTACCTTTTTTATCTGCTATATAGCCAAATAACCAAGCACCAACTGGTCTTACTAAATAGCCTACTACGTAAACTAAAAACACCATTAATGTGCTGCTGATAGTGTTATTTTTATCAAAAAATTTCTCCCCTATAGCGACTGCAAATACAGAATATATAGCTAAATCATAATACTCAAAAGCAGAACCAAGACTTGAAAAAAGTAATTTTTTATATTTATTCATAGTAAACTAAAAACCTAGCATTAAGGAAGCATATTAATCCATTAGAGAGTATAAAGGAACTCCTAAATAACCTAAATTGTTCAAGTTAATTAACGTAGGCTGGAGGAAGTTCTAAAATTTCAATGGTCAGAGTATAATTTTTAGTTCCTAGACTTATTGCGTCTAAGTACTTAGCTAACAATAACCTTAATTGATTTGCTATATTGACTAAATGCTCTTGTTTACGTCCAGATAGAACCTTTATGGTCAAATGTATTAGTTCTTCGGAGGTCAAACCACCAACCATACAACTATCATAAACATAAACTCTATTTTTAAAAGTTTCTAGTTTAGTAGGTAAGCTATTTATCAAATATTCTTGTGCTTTTTGAATAATGTTATTAACGATTTGTTTATCAAATTTTTGCGAAACTTCTACTATTATATGTGGCATACACCTAAACTCCTTTATAACTGGAGTTACGGACTTTTGGGAAAAAGTTAAAGCGAAAAAGTTTTCTATGTGTTAATTTATAATTACATCAACTATGTTATGTTCTAAAAATGAAACAACGTGAATTAGCCAATCTATATACTGAATATTTATTATGTCAAAACTCCCAAGCAAGTGCGACAATGTGTTCAAGTATGTTAGATGAACTAGTAAAGCATGATAGTTTTTCTCGGATGTTAAAAGTTGGTAGTTATGAAAGTAAATATGTCTGGTTAAAAGGTAAAAGTATTTTAAACGCCTACAAAGATAAGCCAAAGATATTATCTATAGACAATACAATAAGTCCTAAATCTGATAGTATGGTCAATGAGGTAGTAAACTGGTTTTATGATCATTCTGTAGGTAGAGCAGTTAAAGGCATCAATCTTATTAGTGCTTTAATCCACGTTGGAGATGCTAATATTCCTGTAGGCTTTGAAGTACAAACTAAGGAAAACTTTGTAGTAGAAAAAGATAAAGCAGGTATGGAGCGCTTAAAGCGTAAAGCACGCTACACAATTAATGAACTGGCAAGAAAACTGATATTGAAAATTATTAAGAATTTCTCTAGTTTTGATTATATAGTAGCTGATAGATATTTTGCTTCTAAAACTAATTTGAAATTCTTTAACAAACATAAACTCTCGTATGTAATAGGTATAGCAAATAATCGTTTAGTTGCTAAGAGTAAAGCTAATGCTCTTGCTGGTAACTACTGTAGGTTAGATGAATTAGGATTGCTAGAAAATGAGGCTATGAAAATTTATTTAAAAGATATAAAATATAGTCTTGTGGTTACTCGCCAAGTCTTCAAAAACGGGGACAATTCAACAGGTGAGATTTATTTAATTACTAATGATCTAAACCTAGAGAGTAACCACATAGAAGATATCTATCAAAAAAGATGGAATATAGAAGTTTATCATCGAAGTATAAAACAAAACGCTAGTCTTGCTAAATCACCTACATCTGTAATTACTACTCAGCTTAACCATATAGGTTTATCTATAGGTGCATTTATTGAACTTGAAAAACTAAAACTTGCTTCAAATAAAAATCACTATGCGTTGAAAAGGAAAATGTTAATCGCCGCCAATCAAGCGAGTCATAGGGAAATTATAAAAATGAAAAAAATACTCAAAATGACTGCTTAAATTTAAAAGTCCGTAACTCCAGTTATAAATGTTTTCTTACTTTGGTTTTAAATTTTTTTAGCTCGTACTATTTTGTTATATTATTTTCTAATAACTCAAATATTACTAATTAATTTTAACTAATATCTATTAATTATACCCCTACCAAACTTGTTGACTTAAGATTATAATTGTAGTTAGTAAACATAATGGTTTATGTTAAAACTAAGGAGAAAAATATGAATATAAAAAGAAAATTAATCTCAGTAGTAACCCTATCTCTAATGGGATCTTCAGCTTTCGCTACTGAAGCTTGGTCAGCTTCTGATGTTAGTAGCTACACCCCAGGAACTTTAGTTACACAAGGTGGTAATACTTATAAGTGTAAAGATTGGCCAGAAGGTGCTTGGTGTACAATAGCTGCATATGAGCCTACAGGTCCTTATGGAGCTGATGCTTGGGAAAAGACAGGCCCTGGTCCAAGTCCAACTCCATCTGAAAAGATTACAGCAAGTGTTTCTATTCAAGGTGATCTTCCTACTACAGCACAAATTGATTTTGTAAGCTCAAAAGGCACTTCTACTGTTTCAAATGGTAAAGTTACTTTAGAATATCCAAAAGATGACTCAGAAACTTATACTGTTAAACTTAAAGGCGATGAAGGAACAATTTCTCCTTCTACAGTAACAGTTTCTGCTGCTACTACAATTATTGCATTAACCTATACAGCAAAACCTGCTCCAGCCCCTGGTGACTGCGATACTATACCAAGTAACGTAGCAGAGTTTAAATCTACAGATCAAGGATATTGGGCAGGCTATAGTAAAAAAGCTTTTGTTAAATACGATGGATCTATTTATCAATTATTAGGAGACTGGTGGACAAGCAAGTCTCCTAAAGAAACAAATGCTTGGACATTATGTCAAGCAGAAGAAAAAGCTACTCTAGACTTTACAATACCTACTAAACCTAGCTTTATAACATCAGATGAGAAGCCTAGTATAAGTATTTTCAATGAAAATGATATTAAGGTAGCAGAGGTTAAAAATGTTGCATGGGGTTCTAAAACTAAAATAGATGTACCAGCTGGTAAGTTAAAAGTTAATGTATCAACAATTGGAACAAGTCAAGGTACAGCAACACCTAGTAGTTTCTCTATAGCTAAAGATGAAACTAAAAACATTACTGTAAATTACGAGCAAGCACAAGTAGGATCTATAAACCTAACAGCTAGTGCAGATAGTAACGCAATCAAGTCAACTACCTACACAATTAATAACAGCTCTGGAGATATAGTAACACAAGGAGAAGTTAACTTCACATCAGCTACAATAATAGATAATTTACCAGCCTCAGAAGAGGGCTTAAAATATACTATTTCTGCTAAAAGCTTTACATATGGTGGCTATAGCTATACAGCTAAGCCAATAGTTGTAACAGTTACTACAGGTAGCCGTACAGATGCTCAACTTAACTTTACTACTGAAAAAGTAGCTAGTGCAAAAGTAAATGTAACTATAGCAGGTATGCCAACAGGCAAACAAACAACTTTACATTTTACAAGCAATAGTGGCTCTAGTCAGTTATTAGAAGTATCAGATAATGGTGTATATACAGAAGAATTACCAAAAAATGGTGATACTTGGACTGTGACAGCAGATAAAATCTCTGGATATAAGGCTAGTATAACTCCTAGCTCCTTTGTCGCTGATCAAAACGAGCAAAATGTTAATTTAACTTTTGAACAAGTCGCTCCATCATCAGGATGGCCAGATAGAGCTGTTGTTGGTTATGTTAGAGGTTATGACGCACCATGGTATAGTCAACCAGATACAACAAATGAAATGATTACAGAAGCAATGAAACGTGGATATAATGTTATAGTTTATGCTTTTGCAGGACAAGATTTTCATGGCAACGTTGACGGAGAACAAATTGATATTGATGGTGTTGGCTATGTACAATTCTCTGATAATATGAAAGCTAGAGTTCCTGAGCAGCAAAAAATTATTCATGACAATGGGGGCATCTCTTTACTTTCTATTGGCGGTGGAATAAATTACTTTACACCTGATATGAATAATGATGCTGAAGGAACTGGTAAAGCTATGGGTAAATTCTTGGCAGATAATGGTTTTGACGGTCTTGATGTCGATGTTGAACATCCTACAAATGGGGCTGAAAAAGAGGATAACTTTATAGCGTATATTAACGCTATGAAAGCTGAATATATGTCTATAACAGGTAAAATGCCATTTTTAACTGCTGCACCCCAAATTAACGGATGGTACGGTACTGGCCAATGGGCAAGTGGTAGTGCAAGTTTTGCTGAAGCCATGTATACTCAACAATTCATGGACGATGCTCAATTTGATGCTGTGTTTATACAAACATATAATCAATATGGTGGTGCAAACTTTGGTGGTAAAAAAGGATATGATGTTGGTTTCTTAAGTATGACTTTTAATTTACTAAGTCCAGAAACTCGTGATAAAATGCCTGGTATCACAGAAGATGCTTTCTATGTACCAAAAGAAACAAAAATAGTCCTTGGTGTTCCTGATTTTAAAGATCCTTCAGTTTCTGAATCAGAATATCAAGTAGGCTCATGTTTGGCAACGGCAAAATGCTCTGGTGTAGGTTTGTATAACCCTGCTGATATCACTAAAGATATAACAGATGGAAATCTTAAACAATACAATCAGTACGGTGGTGTTATGACTTGGATCCTAAATTCAGACTCTTATCAAAACTGGACTTGGGTTGATGGTGTTAAAGATGTAGCTTATAACTAAGCTTAACTAGCTTTGGATCTATGATTTAAAGCTAGGATTTATCTTATACTTCCAAAAACGTTCTAAAATATTTCTTTTATGAAATTGGTCTAAATATTATAACTATACAACCAGTTTGCTATAAAACCCTTGTTTATACTTTTTTAACAGATTATTTTTATATTAAAATGTATCAACAATTGGTATCTTCATTATGTTTAAAAAAATTCTATTAGTATTGCCTTTAATTTTAGTTCCTTACTTATGTAATGCAACAGTAGCATATGTGGTATACTTATCTCCTGTATTACAGCAACAGTATTATATAGGTAAGGCATTTCAGCCTCATGGAGGAAGTGGAAATTGCAGAACTGGTGACTCAGATAACATTCACCTTGTAGTGCAATGTAATACACTTTTTACTGATGAGGAAGTTCAGTTTTCAATATTAAACAAAACAACCCAAGAAAAAGAAGCAGAGATAGATGTTTTTGACCCTGCGATTGGATATAGCTACTTATTTTTTAAGGTAAGTGGCAAAAGAGTAGCTTTATGTTACACGGACAGTTGTGATGATAATAATAAATATTTTGATGTTTTTCCACCAGGTCCCATTAAATATGAAGGACTAGATGCTGAATTTCAGTTAAAAAAAATACAATGACTATATTAGTATACAATTATAGCCCACTAGTTATAGAAATAGTTCTAATTTAAATAGCTTTAATCCAATAGATAGTCAAGGATTCACCCGTTTGTTTATTTAGAGAGATTGTTTGCTTACCCTATTAGACTTAATACAGTACATGGTGCCCGGGGCCGGACTCGAACCGGCACGGAGGTTAAGCTCCGAGGGATTTTAAGTCCCTTGTGTCTACCAATTTCACCACCCGGGCAATGTTTGGAGGTCGAGGCCGGAATCGAACCGGCGTCCAAGGCTTTGCAGGCCTCTGCATAACCATTTTGCTACTCGACCACACATACAAAGAAGAGTGTGGAGCGGGAAACGAGGCTCGAACTCGCGACCCCAACCTTGGCAAGGTTGTGCTCTACCACTGAGCTATTCCCGCTTTATAAAGTCATATATTACCTTATTTTGAAACATTGTCAATACCGTATGGTCTTTAATTAAAAGAAAATATTACTTACACTTACTTATTAACCTCAAAACTAATCTTAAATAGGTTTTGAATATTATCAAGAATTTTTAAATTAGTGTTATTACTTAAATTTACTTTTCCATTTTTCACCGAATTATTACTACTTATGTTTTCTAGATCTTCTGTCAAACTTACTAATAATACATTTTGGTTCAATGGCTTATTTGCTTTTGCATGCATAGTAATACTTTGTGGATTCTGTAAGAACATAGCAAGAGATGATAATACTTTCTGCGAAAATACATCTTTCTGTTGAGACGCCATAAGCTGTAACAAAGCACCATAAGAAGCTAATATTTGCTGAGGCGTGGTATTAGGATCTTTATTGGTGTATCTAGCAAGTATTTCTAGTAATCCATGATTAGCAAAACTAACATCTATATTAGAAATGCACAGCTGACTCTTACATTTATAAAGGCTATTCATGTCCTGAGAACCAGATGCCCCTATATATGGCAATATGTTAAGCTTACCGTTTACTATTCCTTGGTAGCTAGTGTTTAACTCAGCCAAATCTTTACTTACTAAATTTAAGCTTGAATTATAAGTTAAGCCAGTACTATAGTTTTTCTTAGAAGCTACATCTAAATAAATACTCTTTCTTCCTAAGGTTTTAAAAATAGCTTGAAAAGGTGAATTTTTGTCAAATAAATTACTGTCAAACTTCAAAGCTATTTTGGTGTTATCATTTATTGAGGTAATATAAGCATTTTCTAATAGATGTTCGTAATTTGTAGCGAAATCTTTTAACTTAATATCTGCTAGATTAATACCATCTATAACCAAACCAAAATTTATATAGTTACTTGAATCTAACTTACCATTTACATTCAAACTAAATTGTCCTTTTTTCTCTGACAAAGCTCCTTTAGTTTCAAAGGTTACTTTTTTCTCATGATCTTTACCTAGATATTGAACTGAAACTGCTCTTATAAGCTCTGAGAGATTCATATCAAACTCAAGCTCTTTTAAGCTTGCCTGTTGCACAGCATCCTCTACGCTAGCTAAGAAATCTGAATCTACAACTATATTTGACAAATCGATGTCATCTAGCTCAACCTCACTTTGTATAAATTCTTCCTTATTATTTGTAGAATCAAGTTTAAGATCTAAAGTTTTCTCGTAGTTATTATAAACCATTTCTAGATCATATATGCTCTGACCAAGATTATTCATTATAACACTAAATAGACCTTTATTTTCTGCCAGGTTTTTTGGATCTGTCTGAGCGCTAACAACATTACTATTTGCAACTGAAGTAGCCAAATTAGTTATACTAAGTCCTTTAACTTTTATAACATAATCATGCGTTACATTTTTCCCAAAATCTATATCCTTTGTGATTATTTCATTGATAGAAAGATTTGGGTTTTTATCCCCGCTAATAACTAAGACATCTTCTATTATAATCTGACCATCACTTCCACGCTTAATATCGCCTACTGTTATTTGGGTTTGGTATGGAAATAATGAATCTATATTATCTATTACTATTTTTTCGATATTTTTATATTCACTGCTAGAATACTGAATTTGTGTACCATTATTAACATCTGTTGCATACAAACCAACTGCGCCTAACGTTATTATACAAACTGATGTTAATAAAAATATTTTCTTTAACTTCATACTTTTCCTTTTTTTGTTTTTTTAACTTAGTTTTTCCAACTTCAAAAATTCTAAATCTTTTTTTCGCAATGAGAATGTACCACAACTTGTTTCAAAAGCTATAGGGCCACCCAGGATCGATTTATTTATAACTTTCATTTGTTGGCCTTCTATCACACCCATTGCTATTATCTTATCTCTAAATGCTTTCGGACAATCATCACTAAATCCACAAACTATAAGCTTATCATTTTTCTTAAAACTCATACAAAACTCTATATATTTTTATGCAACTATTAATTATAATCATTTTTAGTATAACATTAATAGCTTAAACGCAAAGTTAGTTTGATAAAATTTTATAGCTTATGAAAGATCTCTCTAGACTAAATATTCCCAAAAAACCAAAAGACTCTTCAGAGCAAACGCAAAAACCTATTACTTCTAACACAAGAAGAAAAAAAATTATTATCCTGTTTATTGTTGGTTTACTAAGTATTGCTGTTGCATCTAAGATTATAAACAAACACTTAAAAAAGCAGAAAGCTCAAGAAAAAGTTCAGATTGAGACTAACAATATATCTAATATGGAAAAAAGCTCCAGCAAGCAAACAGATAGTAAGCAAAAAACTGACTCGAAAGACAACGATAACAAAATGGTTTTTACATTTTACGATAATCTAAAAAATGAGAGTGTTATTGTAGATGCTAAACCTCAAGCACAAAGAGCTCAATACAAATACACCTATGTATATCAAATTGCTTCATTTAGAAACATGAATGAAACTACTTATTACGTTAAGAGAATAAAAGAAGCTGGTCTTGAACCTAAATTCGAGCATGTAGGAAATTGGATCAGGATGTACATTGGGCCTTATGACAGTACTAGAGCTATGGCACCAGATATTATTAAACTCCAAAGGATTGGTTTAAACGGTGGCTTCACTAGAGAGATCAGTAAAACAAAAATTGAGCCAAAAGAAGATAACGATAGCAAACCTAAAGAAACTACGGAACAGGCCTAAAAATGATTTTTGAATTCTCTTAACTTCACAAACATCTCTTTACCTAATTTATACTCTGGTAGTGCTTTTAAAAGCGCTTTATCACTTATAGACCTAATAAAGATATTAAGCTTACTCTCTTCTGCCAAGTCCACAATTGGTTTATCTTCTGCTTCTAACTCTGCAACATGATTTCTATAGTAATTAAAATATTTATCATCTGGAAGAATACTTAGTGCAAAGTCTAAATTATTTTTCCAATAATCATGAGCTGGATATAATTTTATATTACTATTTAAATTGGTTATTTTTACAATAGAATCATACAACTGATTAACATCTGCTGTTTGAGCGTGTACACCACCAACCCCTGCATTAAATAACGTATCACCACAAAAAAGAGCTTTTTCTCCGTCAAATAAAAAACTCACATGGTCGGATATGTGTCCTGGCGTATATAATACCCTAAACTTAGTAAACCCAAAATCTATACGCTCATCATCCTTGACATAAACATCTGGCTCAAACAAATCATTATTTGTATAAGCATATATTTTAGCAGTTGGATAGTCTTGCTTAAGTTTTTTGACACCTGCAATATGATCACCATGTTTATGAGTTACCAAGATTGCTTTTAGGCTAAGTTGTTTACCAATAATGAAATCCCTAAAAATATCTGACTTTAAAGGATCAATTACTATAGCATTTTGTTGGTCATACAACAAATATTGATAATTCCGTAGACTATTATTTAGAAACCATCTTTTGATTAACATAGATTTCCCTAATATTTACTATAAACAAGTCTAGCTTCCGATAAATCAATTCCAGCTACACTACCATTTTTTATATAAAATCTACATAGTATATGCTGGTATTTTTCTAGCTCATACTGTGATAAAAATGCTTTAATATTGGTCTCAATATATTGGTAAATCATCTTGAAACTTTGAGTATCTGACTTTATCATAGCTAAACTTAACAAAGTAAGGACGCTATCATAATTTTTATTAGTTTCATTGCAAACTCTTGAATATAGCTTAGGAATTTCTATATTAAAAGCATTAACGTACATATAAAGCATCTTTGAATCAATCTCTACTTTGCCCAATTGCTTTTTCATAAATCTCTGAGCTGTAGAAGTGTCGTTAAATTTTAAAAGTTGCTCAACATATACCCTACTTAGCATTGCAGTAGCATCACACTTGTTGTATATATTTGTCAATTGACTAGCATCTTTTGCTTCTTTTAATGCCAATATTATTAAAGCTTCTTCATTTTGCGTTTCTAAATAAGGATTGTATTTCTCTAAGATATATAATGCAAAATCTTTATCACTATTAGCTAAAGCTGTTTTTGCTGCCAAATTAACCATATTTGGTAAAAATTTACTATTACGAGCAGTTAAAAGTTCTTTCACGCTAGCTTGAGCGTCTGAAATTTTATTTATTAAATACTGTAAATATGCTTCAAAAAACTTGTAGACAAAACTGTGGTTATCAAGCTGCTTAACTGCAAGCTCGAGGGCTTTTATATCATTTTTTTTAACGAAAATACTTAGCTTTTTAAACATCACATAATCTTGTAAATATTTAGGCGTAAATTTAATAAGCTTGGTTAAACCTAATTTAGATATAAGCTCGTCATGTTCTAATAAAATATCTGCCATAAGATCAGCAAATTTTTCCCTCTTATTAATCACAAACAAACCTATAAACCAACTAAATATAAGATAAGGCAAGCTAAGCAATAATCTAAAGAACCTATAGCCAAAAATAGTAAGAAAAAGTATAATTGCAAGTATAAAAATAAAAGCAACTAAATTTATTTTTAGAGACTTATCTGCTAAAACAAGCATTACAAACCCATGGTATTTAGTCGCCCAAATACCTATCAGTGTAGCTGCAGCAACTACAAATATAAGCTTAAAAATTTTTATCATCTTCTACTTCCTTTTGCTTATACTCTACTAAACTACTTTGTTTACCTGCTAAAAGCTGGTTTTGTTGTTTAACCAAAGCTTCAACAGTATTCTCTAAACTATCAGTCAAATTTTGTCTATCTTGAGCATTTAAATTTGTAATAGTTTTCTCTAAATTTTTAGCAACCTGGTTTTGAATAAATCTTTGTTGCAAAATTTCTAGCAAGTTTGCTTTAGTTTTATCTATAATAGCTTGATCATTAGCATACACAGCATTTTGTAAAGCTATTAAAGCATTATAAAGATTACTTGCCACCACATGTTTAGCTTCGTTAGTCGATACTAATTTTTGGTTTTTTGGAATATCTTGTATCTCGATAATTGAGCTTAAAAAACTTAAATACTTGTTAGATTTTGTAGTATCAATTTTAGTTTGGTCTAAATTTTCCGGTGTTATATAAATAAGTTTGTCTAATTGTTGTTGTATATTAATAAAAACATTAACGATATCACTCCTAGAATCATATTGATCCAAAGCTTTTTTAATATTTTGCATATCGTTTGCACTTAAATTAGCAACCTTACTTGCTTCTATCTTACTAAAAGCGATACTTACCAACTCTTTAGCTTTAGCTGTATTTCCATTAAATAAAGCTACATCTTTTGCCAAGGTCAAATAATCAATAGCTGATTGGATATTAATAACACTCATTTGCATATATATATCTTTAGTTGGAGTAGCAATTTGGTTATTTAACGCTTCTAACTGACCTTGAACAGCTCTTAAACTACTTTGCTGAGCCTGTGCTAGAAAGCCTTCTTGCTCTATAGATTTTATTTGGCCAGCTTGTGTAGCTTTTAACTGGTCAACTTGTGATTGTAGTTTTTCGTAAAATTGGTCTATTTGCTGGGATTTTTTAGATTCTATAGTTGAATTAACAAGCATATATCCAGTTAGACCTATAGCAATCAAAGACCCCACTAAACTAAGCTTTGATATCATTGTATTTGACGTAATATTTGACACTGTTTTTTTATTCTCTTTTGGATCACTATTTTGATTACTTTTCTCTACTGACATAATCATTAGCCTCTATATGTTGTAGTATTTTTACATAAATACAATAATTACTTAATTTTTCAAGTTTTAACGTATTACTGAACCCTTGTGAATTAACAAATTTTAACATTTTTGTGCTTGTTATGGTAACTATACTATCTTTCGGTATAGGTATTTTTTCAAAAATTGCATTTAAAGATTTAAATACATCTATACTTGTTGTTATTATGAACCTAGGCTGTTTGTCTCCCCACAGCCTTAAATATTTAGTATATAAAGTTTCTTTACTCTCAAAAGCGCGTTGATAAATTTCAAACTTTTGGCAAGTCGTGTGTTTATTTATTTCCTTTTCTAAATACTCATTACCATCAACACCTGAAAAAATAGCAAACTTCCTATCAGATAAACCCTGCTTTGAAATGAGTTTAAACAGCTCTTTAGAATTATATTCTTTTGGATACTTTGCATTAAGATTAAAGTGTGCTAGATGATTTGCTGTTGTAGCACCAACACTATATATAGACTTATTCATAAAATTAGATGGCAAATACTGACTAAATAAGCTTTCTACCGCATATTTACTTGTAAATACAAAGTCAGTGAAATTTTCAATTTTAAAATTTATTTTTTTATGCACTATTTTTATAGATGGCAATATACCAACTGATAAACCACTAGACTTAAATAATTCAGCAAGTTGCTTGGCATCATCATAGGGACGAGCAATCAGTATATCCATTTACTGGTGTTTAAATGCCTGTGAATATATATAGTCTAGCATAGACTTTAGTCCATTTACTCTAGTAGCGCTCAAATTACTACCAAAGCCTATTTCTTTTATAAAGTCTGTGGTTGATTGTAATATATCACTAGGTTTTGAATCATTATAAACCCTAAGGAGCAGCCCTATTAAACCTGATACTATCAAAGCATCACTTGTAGCTATGAGGTGTAACTTGCCATTTTCTATATTACTCTCAAACCAAACTTGTGACTGGCATCCTTTAACAAGGTTTTGTGCTACTTTTTTGTCTTCTGGAAAAGGTGGTAATTGCTTACCTAAAGATATTATATAGTCGTATTTATCTTCCCAGTCTTCAAAAAAAGATAATTCTTCAACTAAATCTTTTTGTCTTTGAATAACTTGATTTTGCATTTGTATGAGTGGTTTTTTAAAACCTTAATATTTATAATAGTGTCATATTACCATAAATAGCAGGGCTTATAAACTTTCTAAATTTGCTAAGCTCCGCACACGGTACAGTTGTAGATAGCCTTGGTTAAACTCTGTTACTTCTATTAATTTTTATATATCTACTCATGCATACCATTATACGCGCCAAGGGGCGGGGAATAATACCCTAAGAGATTTAAGTTTCACCGCAAGCATTCTCTCTATACCCTCTGGTTTCCACTCTACTAACATTTGGCTTAGAAACTTGCCTCTAAAATTAGAAGAAATTGGCTTACGTAACTGGAGTTACGGACTTTTGGGAAAAAGTTAAAGCGAAAAAGTTTTCTATGTGTTAATTTATAATTACATCAACTATGTTATGTTCTAAAAATGAAACAACGTGAATTAGCCAATCTATATACTGAATATTTATTATGTCAAAACTCCCAAGCAAGTGCGACAATGTGTTCAAGTATGTTAGATGAACTAGTAAAGCATGATAGTTTTTCTCGGATGTTAAAAGTTGGTAGTTATGAAAGTAAATATGTCTGGTTAAAAGGTAAAAGTATTTTAAACGCCTACAAAGATAAGCCAAAGATATTATCTATAGACAATACAATAAGTCCTAAATCTGATAGTATGGTCAATGAGGTAGTAAACTGGTTTTATGATCATTCTGTAGGTAGAGCAGTTAAAGGCATCAATCTTATTAGTGCTTTAATCCACGTTGGAGATGCTAATATTCCTGTAGGCTTTGAAGTACAAACTAAGGAAAACTTTGTAGTAGAAAAAGATAAAGCAGGTATGGAGCGCTTAAAGCGTAAAGCACGCTACACAATTAATGAACTGGCAAGAAAACTGATATTGAAAATTATTAAGAATTTCTCTAGTTTTGATTATATAGTAGCTGATAGATATTTTGCTTCTAAAACTAATTTGAAATTCTTTAACAAACATAAACTCTCGTATGTAATAGGTATAGCAAATAATCGTTTAGTTGCTAAGAGTAAAGCTAATGCTCTTGCTGGTAACTACTGTAGGTTAGATGAATTAGGATTGCTAGAAAATGAGGCTATGAAAATTTATTTAAAAGATATAAAATATAGTCTTGTGGTTACTCGCCAAGTCTTCAAAAACGGGGACAATTCAACAGGTGAGATTTATTTAATTACTAATGATCTAAACCTAGAGAGTAACCACATAGAAGATATCTATCAAAAAAGATGGAATATAGAAGTTTATCATCGAAGTATAAAACAAAACGCTAGTCTTGCTAAATCACCTACATCTGTAATTACTACTCAGCTTAACCATATAGGTTTATCTATAGGTGCATTTATTGAACTTGAAAAACTAAAACTTGCTTCAAATAAAAATCACTATGCGTTGAAAAGGAAAATGTTAATCGCCGCCAATCAAGCGAGTCATAGGGAAATTATAAAAATGAAAAAAATACTCAAAATGACTGCTTAAATTTAAAAGTCCGTAACTCCAGTTACGTAACTCAATCTAGTTTGAACCTCTATAGTGTTTAACTACTCCATTATAAAACTGCTTTTTTATTAGCTGAATCAGATGCAACTATCTTCTTTATTGCACCATTTTGCCAATTTACTAACATTTGGGTTAAATGACGCTGATCGATAGAATCACGTAACGTATTCCAATAAAATTGTTCCAAACGTTTAACTGCTCCGCTATATAAACCAACAACTATAGCTAGATGATGTAGATTATTGTCCTCTGGCCAATTCACTGACATTTGTATAACTGATGAACCAGTATTGTCAAACTCAGTCCACCATGAACCATTATAATATTTAACTGTTCCATTACCTAAACCTACAACTATCTTTGGATTAACAACCTCAATTGGCTGTAGCGGCTCACTAATATCAATTATCCTTTGATTATTACCAGTTTCAATATCAAAACTATTAACACCTTGCCAATTTACTAACATTTGCTTAACTGGAGATTTCCTACCATTATCATGTAACTCAGACCAAAATGAACCATTATAATATTCAACTGCTCCATTATCTAAACCTACAACTATCTTTGGATTAACAACCTCAATTGGCTGTAGCGGCTCACTAATATCAATTATCCTTTGATGCTTACCAGTCCCAATATTACCACTATTAACCCCTTGCCAACTCACTGACATTTGAGTAACTGGAGATTTCCAACCATTATCATGTAACTCAGACCAAAATAAACCATTGTAATACTCAACTGCTCCATTACCTAAACCTACAACTATCTGCGGCTTACCATCACCTTGCCAACTCACTGACATTTGAATAACTGGAGATTTCCAACCATTATCATGTAACTCAATCCACTTTGAGCCATTATAATATTCAACCGCCCCATTGCCTAAACCTACAACTATCTGCGGCTTACCATCACCTTGCCAACTCACTGACATTTGAATAACTGGAGATTTCCAACCATTATCATGTAACTCTGTCCACTTTGAACCATTATAATATTCAATTGCTCCACCATCTTTACTAGTAAACATATTGTCTGGCCTAGTACCTAAACCTACAACTATCTGTGGTTTACCATCACCTTGCCAACTCACTGACATTTGCTCCACTGGGAGGACCCAACCATCATTATGTAACTCAGTCCATTTTAAACCATCATAATATTCAACTGCACTATTTTTTAAACCCACGACTATCTGTAGATTACTATCATCTTGCCAATTTGCTGACATTTGAGAAACAGCAGAAATCGAATTTCCACTAGGTAATTGAGACCAAATTAAACTATTACCATCATAAATGCTAACCGAAGCAAATAATGAAGAGGACATCATTAAGGTGGTTACAACGTATAAAAGAGCTTTTTTCATATTAGTTATCCTTGTTGTTTATATTGTTTTATCGAAAATAAATTTTACTTATTGTTAAAATATTTATTATTTATATAATAAATAAAATACTTTACTTTTAATATTTTTTCAATATTTTTATTAAACTTAATAAATTTAAAGTAGTTGAAAATATGTGTGTTAAATTATTTTTAAAGGCTTGATTATATTCTAAAAGTTTGAAACTAGTTGGAAGAGAGTTCCAAATATAGTTTATTAGGTTTTAATGAACAAAATAAAGATTGAGAATACAATCTAAGAAGAAATAAGCCAAGTAAAAGTTATTCACCAGAAATAGCACATAAGTTGTATTGTAGTCGTAGAAAATCAAATAACTGTAAACTCACTGATGAAGTTAAAAAACTTATAATAGCTTTACTTAAAAAGAAAATATCACCAGAATTAATTTGTGCATGAGGATATAGCTAAGACGTGTTTTAAAGCAGTATATAACTTTATACAAAGCCATAAGCTTAAGAACTTATTATTTTACAAAGGTAGGCGCTATAATTACCAAAAAGCATGATCTTCAAACCCAGGTAAAATAAAGGATAGAGTCAGTATATCACAAAGACATAAAGCAGCTAATGATAGAGAAGCTTTATATCATTTTGAATATGATACTATAGTTGGTAAAGTATTATGAAAAGAGTTCACTACGGTTATAGAGAGGTACCCAAAAAATAAAAATGTTTAAAAAAATAAAATATATATTGACAGTACAAGTAAATGGCTATAGAATACTCCATGTTGTTCCCCGATAGCTCAGTCGGTAGAGCAGTTGACTGTTAATCAATTGGTCGGCGGTTCAAGTCCGTCTCGGGGAGCCAGAAATTTCACTTTCTTATAAACAAGTTTACATTTAGAGTCTTCTGGTCTTTATATTTATCTCCTCCTTTTTTTAAGCTATGAATGCCAGATGACCCTAAATTTTCTCCAAGTAAAGTTAAACATCTATATCTAATTTTAGTTCCTTTTGATTTATTGATTTATTTAAATTTCACAAACCTAATAAACACAATTGGAACTCTCTTTTATACCAATTCCAACATAAATTGGTGCATTTATCACAAAGGAGTTTATGACTAATTTAAGTTTTTGATGTGCAGACAATAGCAGTAGCTATTGGCAAATATTAAAGAATTAAATTAGGTATGAAATACAAAGTTAGAAAGTACTAATATGTGTTGGAATTGGTATTATAGGACTGCTGCAAACTAAAATTATAGGTTTCTATGTAAACTTTGCTTTTTGAAAATATTGTTGTCCTGTTACCATCTGTCTAATTCCAAGCTTCAAATAGTTTCTTTAACTATTTTTAGGGCTTTGAGGATACAATTTTAGATTTGAACTAAATTTATGACAATGCAGGTGTAAAAAAATATAAATTTTATTTTTTTAAATATTGATTTACAAATTTTTATATGTATAATTAATTAAATAAATTAAACCTTGATTTATTACACTTACACACTTAACTTAAATAAGGTTTAATTTTATACTGACTCTTGATAGATGTAAGTTTCCCCTCAATTCTCATATCTCCTGACTTGCATCTATCATAAGTCTTTTTTCCTTATGTTTTATAGTTGTTTTTTGTTATAATTTACTTACTTTTATTTTCAAAAATTCAAAGTGTATGAAAGCATCTCAAACTCTCATTGCTACTACAAAAGAGCTACCTAAAGAAGCTGTCCTTATTAGTCACCAATACATGCTAAAAGCTGGCTTAATCAAAAAACTAGCTTCTGGAATATATACTTGGCTACCAGTTGGGCTAAAAGTACTACAAAAAATCCAAGATATTGTCCGCCAAGAAATGAATAAATCAGGAGCTAGTGAATTACTATTACCAAGTATTCTGCCTTCTGAGCTTTTACAAGAAACTCATCGCTGGAGTAAATTTGGTCCTGAGCTTCTAAAACTAAAAGATAGGCATGATAGAGATTTCTGTTATGGTCCAACCCATGAGGAGCCTATTGTAGATATGGCTAGAGATACTATCAAAAGTTATAAGCAGTTACCTTTAAACCTATATCAAATCCAAACGAAGTTCAGAGATGAAATTCGTCCTCGTTTTGGTGTGATGCGTGCTCGTGAATTTATTATGAAAGATGCTTACTCTTTTCATGAAAACAGCCAATGCTTACATACTACTTACCAACAAATGTACCAAACTTACTGTAATATTTTGGACAAAATCGGTTTAGAATATCGTCCTGTAAAAGCAGATACAGGTGCTATAGGTGGTAATAATAGTCATGAGTTTCAAGTTCTAGCAAACGCTGGTGAAGATATTATTTGCTACAGTAATAGTAGTGATTATGCAGCAAATATTGAGCTAGCGACTTATGCAAAGCCAGATTTTAGTAAAAAAGAAGTTTCTAAAAACCATATAGAAAAAATTCATACTCCAAATATCAAGACTATTGAAAGCCTTTGTAACAAGATTGATTTTAATATTAAACAAACCGTGAAAACCATGGTTATCAAAGATGCTGAAAATAATTTTTTTGCGCTAGTAATACGTGGTGATCATGAGCTTAACGAAACTAAAATAAATAAACTAGAGCAAATAGCAGCACCGTATACTTTAGCCACAAAGGAAGAGATTTTTTCAATTTTTAATGCTAATCCTGGCTCACTTGGTATACATGATTGCCCTATTCCAATAATTGCTGATTATAGCGCTGTAGCAGTTACAGATCTATGTTGTGGTGCTAATGAGGATGATTATCATCTTATAAATGTAAATTGGGATAGAGATGTAACAAACTATCAGGTTGCTGATATTAGAAATGTAGTTGCTGGCGATATCTCACCAGATGGTAAAGGTATTTTAGAATTAACTAATGGTATAGAAGTTGGTCATATTTTTGAGCTTGAGAATGTTTATTCTAAACCGATGAATGCTAATATTATTGGGCAAGATGGTAAATCTAAGCCTATGCTGATGGGTTGCTATGGTTTTGGTGTATCCCGTGTTATGGCTGCAGCAATAGAACAATCACATGATGATAATGGAATTATATGGCCAGAAGCTATTGCACCGTTTCAAGTAGCCATATTGCCAATCAATTACAACAAGTCAAAAAATGTAAAAGAAGTAGCTGACAAACTTTATCAAGACCTAATCACCAATGGGGTCGATGTACTCTTAGATGATCGCGGTAATCGCCCAGGGGTAATGTTTGCTGACGCTGATTTGATTGGTTGCTCTCACCATGTAATAATTGGCGATAGACTTCTCGAGCAAGGTTTAATTGAATATAAAAATCGTAAAACTCAAGAAAAACAAGAAATCACTATTGAGCAATTAAAAGAAATCTTAAAAGTCTAAAGTTCTACTACTATTTGACCAAACTTAAAATACCAGTATACTTCTAATAGACCTAACCCTATTTTTACTAATTATGATTCAGCCAAAATCATACATTGACACATCACCTTCTGTATATGGAAAATTTGCTGTAATGGCAGCTGAGTATAATGCGATTAGTTTCACCCAAGGAGCACCTGATTTTGATACTCCAGAATGGTTAATTGACCGTACAAACTTTTACATGCAACAAGGTAAAAACCAATATTCACCAATCCCAGGTGCATTAGCATTACGCAAAGCTATAGTTCAAAAAACTAAAAATTGCTATGACGTAAATATAAGCATCGATAATGTCGCTATTACAGTTGGGGCTATAGAGGGGCTATTTGCAGCTATTACAGCTTATGTAGAAAAAGGCGATGAAGTGATAATGTTTGATCCTGTATTTGATGCTTACGTTGGGTTAACGAAACTCAACCAAGGCAAACCAATAAGATTAAGCCTAATGTCCAATGGCGAAATTGATTTACAAGCTCTAGCAAATGCAATTACCGATAAAACTAAAATTATTATCCTTAACTCTCCTCATAATCCTATGGGAAGTGTTATCTCAAAAGAAGAATATTTAGAGTTTGCTAAAATCATTAAAGATAAGAATATCTTAGTTATAGCTGATGAGGTTTATGAGCATATTTACGCTGGTGAAGTTTTTACTAGTGCTTTAGAAATCGCTGAATTTAGAGATAAACTTATAGTGCTACAATCTCTTGGTAAAACTTATAATCTAACAGGATGGCGTTTAGGAATTGCAATAGCCCCTAGTGAAATTATAAAAAATATCTTAGCTGTAAAACAATTTTCGACTTTTTCAGCAGTCCACCCTATGCAACTAGCGTTAGCTGAAGGAATTTTGGAACACCCTGAATACCACCAAAACCTTCATAAACTTTATAAAAAACAAAACTCTTTGTTACGCCAGCATTTAAAAGGTTCTCGCCTTAAGCTTTTAGAATGGCATGGCTCGCCTTTTCAGATGTTGGATTATACCAATATCAGTAATGAAAATGACGATGAGTTTGCTACAAGACTTATTACGGAATATGGGGTTGGGCTAATACCAGTATCATCACTTTTTGAAAAACCTAGAAATGGTTTACTTAGATTATGCTTTGCTAAAAAAGACAACGCTATTATAAAAGGAGCAAAAATCCTCTCAAAAATCTAAAAACAACTACATCACGTAGGGAAATAATAAAGTATGAATAAACTAAAAGTTGCAATAATACAAAGTGATATAATTTGGGGTAATAAAGATTTAAACTATACAAAGCTAGAGCAAAAAATAGCTACTCTAGACCGAGAAATTGATCTAATTGTCCTACCAGAGATGTTTAATACTGGTTTTATTATGGACCCAATTAATGAAGCTAGTTTCCAAGAAGGTGTCGTTAACTGGATGTATAATCAAGTAAAAAATAGAAACTCTGCTATCGTTGGAAGTGCAGCAACATTTACAGATAATAAAATCGCTAACAGGTTATATTTTGTAACATCTGAAAAAGAAGTATATACATATGATAAGAATCATCTTTTTATACATGCTGGTGAAGACAAAAAATACACTAAAGGAAATCAGCGAAAAATCATCCAATATAAAGGTTTTCAGATACTTCTTACAGTTTGCTTTGACTTGCGTTTTCCAGTTTTTAACTGTAATAATAATGAATATGATATTTTGCTAAATGTAGCTTGCTGGCCTGAATCACGACGTGAACATTGGCAAGCCTTACTTAAAGCCCGTGCCATAGAAAACCAAGCATATGTGGTAGCTTGTAACAGAGTTGGTAAGGATCCAAGTTTTAGTTATGCTGGAGATAGTATGATTATCGATTATAATGGTAAAATACTAGCTCAGAATGAGTATGAAGAAACTGTACTTATTGCTGAATTAAATAAAAACAATCAGATTCAACATAGGGAAAAATTTAATTTCTTAGCTTCCCAAGACAACTTTACTCTTCACCTCTAATAGTTTTAGCTAACTTCTGTAACATAGCATTAACAAACTTATATCCCTCTTCTGTACCCATACTATAAGCTATCTCAACGTATTCTTTAATAATTACCTGATATGGGTTTTCCAAACACTCTATAAGTTCTGCAACAGCAGATTGCAATACAGCCAAATCAACATAGTTTATTGAATCTATACCGTCTTTGGAATTTTGTTTTATATGCTCTTGTATAATTCCTTCATTTGACTGGACTGAATCTATAAGCCTATAGAAAAGATCCCAATCTGTCTGATGTCTTTCGGCATTATCAGTGTAGTATTGGACTTTTAATTCATCGAATGTATTATCTGCAACCTTTTTTTGATATAAAGCTTGCACAGTATATAAACGAGCATTATTTCTAGCTCTTGCTGTAGTTTTCATGGTGACCTTTAGTGTTTTTTTAAATGATTTGAGATATCATGGCTTTTGCAAATAACTATTATACCTAACAAAAATAAAATATGCATAAATGGTGGCAAGAAATTAAACTAAAAGATATGACTAATGAGCAGTGGGAATCTGTATGTGATAGATGTGGATTATGTTGTTTGAATAAACTACAAGATCATGACTCTGACGAGGTTTACTATACTAAGGTTAGCTGTAAGCTTTTAGATATATCAAAGTGTCAATGTAGTATGTATGAAAAAAGAAAACGTCTAGTACCTGAATGTATAAACCTAACCTATAAACAACTAAAAAACCATGCTTATAAGTGGTTACCAAACACTTGCAGCTATAAATTACTTTTAGAAGGCAAAGATCTACCAGAATGGCACCATCTAAATACTGGCTCAACCGAACAGATGCATAAACAAAAAAAATCCGCTAAACATTTTGCTATTTCAGAATATGAACTAGATGTGGATGAGTATTTAGATGATTTTATAATAAAGTTAGATAACTAATTCCCAAATTTAGTATATACTTCGCTTACTAACTCTTTATTGGGCATGCTCATGTCTAATTTACTACCTATAAATCCTCTTTTTGAAAAAATTATTACAGACTTTTTTAACGAAGGTTATTGTGTCATAGATAATTGGCTTTCTAAAAGTGAGGCTTCTCTGTTAACAGCTGAATTGGCTCAACTCCACCAAGAGGATTGTTTTAGAAAATCAGCAATAGGTAATAAGCTAAACGAGACAGTTAAAAGATCTATCCGCAGCGATTTTATTTACTGGCTAGATGAAACAAAACATGCTCAATCATTTTTTCAAAAAGTAAATAGCTTTATAGAATATATAAATAAAAATAAATAAAACTTGCTTTGCTGGCATAGTCACGAAAGAATTTCACTACGCAATTTACCCAAAAGGTGCTTTTTATAAAAGGCATATTGATACGTTTCAAAATGATGATCGTCGCACTATATCTATAGTGTGTTATTTAAATGATACTTGGCAAGAATCTTATGGTGGCGAGCTTAAATTATATCTTCCAGATGGAGGTTTAAACGTTTATCCAGCTTGTGGAAAGATAGTGATATTCAATAGTAAAAAAATAGAACACGAAGTTAAGACTATTTTGTCAGAAGTTAAAAGACTCAGTATCACTGGTTGGTTGAAGACTAGCTAAGTAAACCTGTACCACTAATGGTGACCAGATAAACGCCAGATTACATTATAATAACAAATCACAACTTACCAAGACTAATCAATTCAATTTTATCCATATAGTAATTATATAAAAATCGTGGCGTTTATATTTAACAAAAATTATTATATTTTTCTATAAAGTCAAATTTTTTATTAAAATAATTAATTAATAAGTACAAAAAAAATCTAAAAGAAAGTTTATTTTGTGCTGTATAATAATTATATTTAACAGATAAATTTAAATTAGACACTTTGGAGAATATATTTTCAGTGTCAGTTGAATGTATACCAGTATCAGGAGAAAATAAAAAACATCAAAATGTACAATTACAACTTTATGATTTGAGGTTTTTTATCCATGTAGCCTGGTTAAACTTATGATGGAACCAAAAAATGAAAAAAACTTTTACATGTCTTGCCCTTGGCTGTGAAAAGAAAGAGTACGCGACTAATCAGGCTTTAAAGCGTCATATCATAAGTCAACATCCTGAAGAAGCTGCAAAACGAGGTCTAACAAAAAAAAATTTTTCATGTCCTCAATGTGGTAAAGAGCTAACACAAAAAACTTATTTAAAAAATCATATCACAAGTCAACATCCTGAAGAAGCTGCAAAACAAGGTTTAACAAAAAAAAAATTTATATGTCCTGTCCCTTACTGTAAAAGTAAAGATAACTCATTCGCAGATAATAATTCTTTAAAGCGTCATATCACAAATTTTCACCCTGAAGAAGCTGCAAAACGAGGTTTAACAAAAAAAAATTTTTCATGTCCTCACTGTAGTAAAGAGATATCCCAAAAAGCTTATTTAAAAAATCATATCGCGAGGATGCATCCTGAAAAAGCTGAAGAATCGAATTTAAATATCCAAAAAAAAGTTATTAATAAAATATTACAACAACCATATTACTTTCCTCCAGTTTCAAGTAAATATATGGATGGTAGTTCAGATTCTTTTGTTAATCAAAATATTAAAAGTAATATAGACCCTTCTAACTATTCTGCTATTAAATGTCTTCGGGTTAAAGAAAATAATATTAAGCTTACTAATAATCTACCACCAAATAAGAAAAGATATATTTTTGTATTGTTAGGTAGAGTTACTGATGGCTTTTTCCCTCAATTAAATGACGATAACATTTCAGTTTTATTAGTAATTACTAAAGACGAAAAAGAAAAAATTAGGAATGTTTGCGATGAAGCGTTTTTATATTGTGATGGAGAGAGTATTAGAGAAAGAAGATTAGCTGTTTGGAATTTCGCTTACAAAAATGAGCTTCAACATTTCATAATGTTAGATGATAATATAAATTCTGTAATGGTTAATAAATCAAAAGAGGTAAATTCATGGGAAAGTTTATATGGGTTCTTATATAAACAATGTGATAAGCAATTTGTTGTAGGAATGAACAATATTTATGGTAAATCCTTAATGTATCCGTCTAAACTATTATTCTTTAAAACAAAATCTATATTTGATTATATAACTCAAGAATATAATTCTAATATAGAAATACTACTTCCTAGAGATGAAGATAAAGACTTGCCTTTAGAAGATTATTATACACATTTTGCTTTAATGCTAATTTATCAACAAATGTACCAAAATAAAGATAATTTTCTAGATTATAGATTGATACTTAATAAGAAAGATGCTGGTTACAAAAGAGAAAATAAAACTATAAAAAATTCTGTAATTAAGAGTCTCAACTATAAAAGGGCATTAAGCTGGAAAGATAAAGTAATTAATAAGTCAGGACCATTTTCAAAAGCTGATTTACTTAATAATAACATTATAATACTAATGAAAAAAACTATAGAAGAGGCACTGAGTAACCACGATTATTATACAAACTTAGATTTTATTTTAGCAAAATTTAATAAACTAAATAATATAAGTAACCAATTAAATACGTCATCTCCTCAGCAAAACAGTAATAAATTGCAATTAATAAAACAAAAAATGAGGGATTACCAGAAAGAAGCAATAAGCGCTGTGGATCAAAGTACAAATCGTATAGACATACTTAAATTACCAACAGGAGCAGGTAAAACTATTATAGAATTCTTTTTAGCTATCAAAGAATATTCTAAAAATAAAGATGTTTTTGTAATAACTTCCTCTGTTGCATTAACAAGCCAAATTTTTGATAATTTCCATGCATATTGTAATGATTTTGGAATAAAAACTAACCTTTTAAAGATAATGAGCGAGGATAATGCCATATCTGAGACATTTTTAAATGATAATTTTTTTGAAGAAAAACATGCTCAAAATAAACAATTGATATATATTTTCTGCTATGAGTCATTTCTAATTTTTTGTAAAAGGAATAAAAATAAAGAATACGTTGTAAATACGTTAAGAATTTTTGACGAATGTGATGTAATGTTTAATCCCAAGAAACCAACTGAACATAATAATTTATTATTAGATCATAAAACCAAATCTATACTGCTATCAGCTACACCATATAAATATGAAGGAATGAGTAAATACACTTACGAAGCAAAAATCAAAGATCTTATTAACAAGCATAGAGTAGTATCTAACATCAAAATTAATGAATTTAAAACATCAAGTAAAGACTTAACAGACAATCAACTGTATGAAAAAATGATACTAGAAACCATTAATGATCAAAATAATTTAACAAAAAAAGGGATAATTTATACGAAAAATGTTAGTGCTTCTATAGAGATATTACGTTTTTTACAAGAAAAGAAAGTAGACCAAAATAGAAATATTATAATGATTAATAATGCTGTTGAAGATTTAGATAAAAAATTAGCACAGATTAAAGATACAAAGGAAGAAAAAAATGCCAATACTCTAATTATAGCAGTTAAAATGTTAACTAGAGGATATGACAATAACCAGATAGGTTTTATAATCTTTGCCAGAAAGTTACCAAAAAAAGAAAGAAATGCTGTTCAAATGGTAGGTAGATTATCTAGGCTTAATAGTAGTATAGAAACTAAAGAAGTATATTTACATACTCTCGATAAAAATTCAAAAGTTAGTAGATATTGGGGAGACAAATATGTATCGCAGATTAAACAGTCAAAAATGAGGTTCAAAATAAATGATCAAAAAAATATCCTAGGAAAAAGAAAATTCCAAGAAAGTCCCATTGAGAGCCTTTCCACTTAACTGTGTAAATTCAGTTACATGAATCTCTGGATTCTATCCTCAAACTCAATAGCGAAATAAGGCATAGCCTCATTCCAATATCTGACAGGCATAGACCATTTTTTAGTCAAATAATCTATAGCCAAGTACAAAGATTTGAAAACAGAGTCATCCTTAGGAAACAGCTTTTTATTTTTAATAACTTTCCTAAACTGACTATTAAGCGATTCTATCGCATTAGTAGTATAAATAACTTTACGAATTTTTGGTGGGTATTGCAAGAATACGGTTAAATTATCCCAGTTATTTGTCCATGATTTTGAAATTAAAGGATATTTAGCGTCATACTTATTTGCAAAGTTATCAAGTTCAGATTGAGCTATTTCAATGGTATCAGCATCATATATTTTCTTTAACTCTCTAGCTACCTCTTTTTTGTCTTTATATGGCACATACTTAAGACTATTACGAATTTGATGAACCATACAAAGCTGATGCTTTGTCTCAGGGTATATAGCTTGTATAGCATCAGACATACCTTTTAAATTATCAGTACATGCTATAAATATATCCTGTAAGCCTCTATTCTTTAATTCAGTAAATACTCCTAGCCAATATTTAGCACCTTCATTTTGACTGATCCAAAGACCTAATACATCCTTATGACCAGTTAACGATATGCCAAGAGCCACATACACAGCTTTATTAATAATATGCTTGTCTTCTCTAACTTTAACGACTATACAGTCAAAAAACACTATTGGATAAACTGACTCTAAAGGTCTATTTTGCCATGCTTTAACATCATCAATAATAGCTTCTGTAACATCACTTATAAAGCTTGTACTTATCTTTGTATCATATAACTCAAATAACTGTTGTTGGATATCTGTAGTACTCATACCTTTAGCATACAAAGATATTATTTTTTGGTCTAATCCATTTATCTTTGTTACTCTTTTGGGAACTATTTGAGGCTCAAAGTTACTATCTCTATCTCTAGGAATTGATATATCTATATTACCAGTATCCGTAGATAAACTTTTATTACTATAGCCATTTCTAGCATTTGAAGAGTTACTGCGTTGATGCTTTGAGTAGCCAAGATGACTATTCATTTCTGTATCTAGTGCTTTTTCTAATAATCGTTTTGTTAGTTGCTTTAGCAAACCATCTTTCTCAAACATTTGATTAACATCAACACCTGAATCTATTATTTGATCTGCAATAACTGAGTAAATATCTTCTGACTTCTTATTCTTAGACATCGTTTCTATCCTTAATATTTTGCTAGATATAATCTAGCAGGTTAATTAAGAATTTACACATTTATTTGGAAAGTCCCCCCATTGAATATAACACATTACATCTAAAACGCCATCAACCTTCAGATACTTTTAATGCTAGTAATTCACAAACTATTCATAGGCACAATCCACTTCAAGTTTCATTTAATAATTATCATTCTCACTTTAATACAAATAGTAGACTTTTCGTAGGGTTACGAAACGTTGGAAATACTTGTTACATAAACTCATCTTTACAACTATTAGATCATATAAATGAACCTCCTAACAATATTTTCGAGTTTCCATCTTTTGCTTCAAGAGATAGGTTAGATCTTTTAGTATCAGATTTTTGGCAACCTGACGGCCAATTGTTAAATAAAAATTATTCACAACAGGATGCTTGTGATTTTTTAAATTCAATTATGAGAAGCTCTAAGTATAGAAATATTTGTCTAGAGTATTTTAATATAAAGTTTACTATAACAAAGAAACTTGATTGTACAAAACATAAAGATATAGAAGAAAATAGAATAACAGATGATGAAGTTTATATCTATGACCTAGACTTTGTTAAAAATAACTTGAAATCCACTCAAATATTACAATTATTAGCGTTCCAACAAAGCCTACAAACAAGCCCTGATCAGCTGATTTGTTCTAGCTGCCTGACTGGCAAGTATGGACAAAAATATACTTATACACTAGCAGAAGAAGGCGACTGCAAGTCTCCAGGAAAACACTCTACTAGAATTATTAACTCCCCTAATTTTTTTATTATAAGATTGAAAAGGTTTAAGTGGAATAGTAATAAAACTTACTCAAAAGATACAAGCGATGTTGAAGTAGATATGAATTTATCTATTAACGGAAAACCATATAAATTATTAGCCTATATCGTTCATGAAGGAAGCGATCTTACAGAAGGACATTACTATTTAGTTTCACTTAAAAACTACCCTAGCTTTTATAAGATTAGTGATGAACAAGTAGACATCTTAAACGAGAGTCAAGAAATAAGACTAAGAAAACAAGCGTATATTATACTATATAAAAAAATGGATACTTGAAATGAATCTTGGCAAAAATCTTCTATTAATTGTGTTAAAATCTTCTCAAAATGCTCATTTACTACATGTAAACTGTGCTTTTTCACTACGCTTAGAATCAGTTATTTATCAAAAAGTCTTTCACCTTATCAAAATTAGAGTATATAAAAAGTTTTCCTTGACTTGTACTATTATCGCGTTTAAAAAAACGTTTTACATTAAGGAATAAAAAACATGAAAAAATTATTATTAATATTCATGCTACTATTTGCAGGTTTCGCAATAGGAGCTGGAAATAAAACAAGTTCAGAGATAGCTTATATAACTACATCATGCCCAGCTCATGATTTAGACTGTTTAAAAAGTATAAGAAATGATATTCCAAACATTAATTTTGGAATGTTATTCCTAAATGGGAACAATAAAGACTCACAAGGTAAAACGATTTGTTCTTTTAAGAACCTTGATGGTAATGTTGGAGGGACTGGTAATGAAAATCCTATAGAAAGGGATATATGGATTGACGGTAAGCATAAAACAACCGTTGATATTTTAAAAGAATACCAAAGAGAAGGAAATATTATAGGTCTTGTATTTGGAGGTCAGACTGGCGGTAGAGTTGTTGATCCAATAGACCCTAATGTTTGTACTGCTTCAGAATTTACTAACCTTATTAATGACACTATAGAATATTTAAATAACAATGGGGTGCATATTCAACGAATAGCCTTGGATATAGAAAGTGAAAAGTTTAGAAAAGGTGAATATACTACTGATCACTCACCTTACGTAAAAGATTGTAAGTTTTAAAAAGATATTTAGAATACTGGACATAGGAAAAAATTCTGTTTTTTAAGAAATGGACAAGGATTTACTAGATATATACACAGACTATCTTATAAGCCAAACTAAGTATGCTACAGCCACAAAATTATCAGATATATTAGATCAAGAAGTATCACATGACAAAATAACAAGGTTTTTAAACAAGTCAGATTTAACAAGCTTAGAATTTTGGAAATATATAAAGCCTTTAGTTAGAAAACATAACAGCGAATACGATGTTCTTTGTTTGGATGATACAATTAGTGAAAAGCCAAGCACAGATGAAAATGATATAGTCTGTTGGCATCACTCTCATGCTAAAAGTGTTCATGTAAAGGGTATTAATATAGTCTCATGTATGCTTAGTACATCAAACTTATCTATTCCTATAGACTATGAGATAGTGAAAAAGGATGAGCGATATTATGATGAAAAAGATAAGCGGTATAAAAGAAGATCTAAAGTTACTAAAAACCAAATGTTTCAAAACATGATAAATCGAGCAGTTATTAATCATGTTAAGTTTAAATATATTTTGGCAGATAGCTGGTTTTGCTCTAAAGATAATATGAATTTCATACATCATAGATTATCGAAGAAATTTATACTTGGTATGAAGTCAAATAGAGTTGTTGCCTTGAGTGATTATGCTAGAAAGAGTAAGGATTTTATTAAGCTCTCTGAACTTGATATTGCTGATGGAGAATCTTTAAAGATATGGCTTAAAGATATGAATTTCCCTGTGCTTTTAACAAAAAAGATTTTCATAAACGAGAACGGTACAAAAGGAATTTTATATCTTGTAACAAATGATTTAGAAATAGATTCTAATCAGTTATACCATGACTATCAAAAAAGATGGCAAATAGAGGTTTATCATAAATCAATTAAGCAAAATACTTCTTTATCAGCCTCACCAACTAAAGTTGAGAAAACTCAAAGAAATCATATTTTTTGCTCATTAGTAGCTTTTTGTAAACTAGAAATGCTTAAGATAAAAACTTCACTAAACCACTTCGCTCTGAAATATAAGCTATTAGTTAGATCTAACGCTATTGCTCTTAAGGAGTTATATGAAATTAGAAATTCATAACTAAAATGCGTAAGGTGAGTGATCATTATAAAGGGATAGCTCTTGCCTTACAAAAAGTAAAATCAATATACGGAATAGAAACGTCTATTATATTGCCTCAATACGTCAGAGGTGGATATTGGGCAAAAGGTTTTAATCAAGGTTTAAAGCTCTTTATTGATAATAACCAGGATATTATAGATGATGTTACGTTTATGTTAGGACAAGGAATTACGGCCTCAAAAAAAGATCCTTCTGAACCTACCAAGCAGATGAACAATATCTACGAACAATTTAATTATCTAGATAAAAATAAAATAACTGCGTTGTTTAACTATAAAAGAACATTAGAGGAAGGTTTTGCTATAGAAGAAGCAACTGGTGAGAGTAAAGCAGCTGACACAGATAGATTAATAGAAGTAACTAATATTTTAAATAAAGAAGGTTATGCAGGAGTACAGTTCTGGGGAATGACAAACTCTAAAACAGCAAAAATTGATCCTGGTTTCTATGATTTATATAAAACAGTAAATAAAGTGTATGTATAGCTAATTCTTCTTCACTTAAAAAAAGGGCTTAACAAATCAGCCAACTAAAAACTTACTCGAAAGGTTAAAACTATATCGTGAATCTCACACTTAAATGGAAAAGCTCAACTATTTTATAAAATAAATCACTAAACCTAATACAATCAGCATAATAGCAAATATTTTTTGTAAAATTTTATCATTTAGTTTTTTCTTAAACTTAGTTGCCAAAAGCATACCAGTAACGCTACCAGCTATAAATAGTATTGCTACGTACCAGTTCATACTATCTAAATCATAGTGCGAAATAAACCCTGATATTGAAACTACAAAAATAACAAGTAACGATGTATTAATAGCTCTCTTAATTGGCATACCTGTTATAAACATCAAAGCTGGAACAATTAAAAATCCTCCCCCAACTCCAAAAAATCCTGTTAAAATCCCAACAATAGCTCCACTTAAAAGTAATGCCATAATACACTTAATACCTATACTCTTACATATAGAGTATGTATCAGAGATAATTTTTGATTTTACTAAGCTCCAAATACCTATAACTACCATAAGTATAGAGAAACTAAGCATTAGAGTTTGATCAGTTAAGACTTGAGAAAGGTAACTACCCACAGGTGCAAACATTACACCTGTAACTATCATGATGAATGCCGCTAAATAATTTAAGTCATGATTTTTTAAATTTATAACCAGCCCGAAAACAGCTGTAAACCCAACAACTAATAATGATATGGTTACAGCGCTATGAAAATCTAACCCCACACCGTAAGCCAAAAGAGGCACTGCTAGTATAGAACCTCCTCCACCTGTTAAACCAAGAGCTATGCCACAAATAAGCCCAAAGATTATTAATGAAATCATTTATTTCACCAACCCACATTTTAAATTAGCTGGAACAGCAACATCCATATATTTAGGGTTTGGTAGATTTAAATTTGCCATAAGCTCTGCATACTCTTGTGCTGATTTAACTTGTAACCTCGGATTAAACCTCTTCTCCTCACCAATAGTACTAGATGTAAAGCCATTATAATCATGCCCAGGATAAACTATAGTTTCATCTGGAAGCTTGAAAAGTTTGTTCTTTATGCTATCGTATTGAGCAAAAGAGTCTCCTTGTTGAAAATCTGTTCTACCAGTACCTCTTACAAATAGAGTGTCACCTGTAAAAAGTTTATCTCCAAGAATAAAACTATAAGAGTCATCTGTGTGACCTGGAGTGTATATAGCTTTTAGCTTCATACCATCAAAGTCTACAGTTTCACCCTCTCTTATCTTCACAGAAACACACTCTGCCTTTGTATGTGCACCCATTACTGATTTGCAAGCTGTTGATTCTCTTAGTAAACCAAGTGCTGTAATATGATCAGCATGTACATGTGTATCAATTGCGGCAACTAGTTTAAGATCTAATTCATCAAAAAGTTTATGATACTTACTTAACTGCGTATCAACTGGATCTATTATAATAGCTTCTCTACCTTCTCCTGATGCAATAAGGTAAGTATACGTAAAAGTATCTATATCAAATAATTGTCTAAAAATCATACCTTCTCTCCTATTTAACTTTCTTATTGTACGGTAGCAGCTGTAAAATATTTGCTAAAGCACAAGTACCAGACAAACCTGCAAACAAAAGGCCAGCCCCAAAAAAACCGCTTAAAATTGCAAAATATTGTGACACTGTAAACGATAGTACAACTCCTAATAGCACCATAAAACCAACCACTATTTGCACTTGACGCATAATTGGGAAAGGCTCTTTTACATTTTTTTGAGTTGGTTGCTTATGTTGTTTCCATGAGTTTATACCACCATCTAAAAGGTAAACTTTCTTTGCTTTAAGTCCAGAAACTTTATCTGCTGCTTGGTTAGTTCTGTTGCCAGACTGGCAATGGAATACTACGACTTCATCAGACTTAATGTCAGCATCATAAATATCATCAATCATAATGTTTTCAGCACAATCAATACATTCTCTTTTATGCTCATGAGGTGTTCGAATATCTATTAGTTTGACCTTTTCTTTTTTTTGTAAATCCAAAAATTCTCTTACTGATATTTTTTCTACTTTATGCATCTTTTTCTCCTTTTAGTTTTTTCTAATTTAGGTAACTCTAATATTTGTATTAAATTTTTTTACTTCTCTTCACAGTAAACTGAATGCAAAGCTTCTAATATTCTTGCTACACTTTTGTCTTTTATACTATAAAAACAAACTTGTGCTTCTTTTCTTACTTTAACTAAGCCTTTTTTTCTAAGTACTGATAAATGTTGTGAAAAAGCTGATTGACTTAAATCAGAATATTTAGCTAATTCACCTACAGACATCTCACCTTTTGTAAGTAAGCATAAAATAAGTAACCTTGATTTATGAGAAATTGCTTTGAGCATATCAGCAGCTTTACTAGCATTTTTTTGCATTTGTACTAAATCCATTTCAAGCTCCAATTACTAAACATGTGGTTATATTAGCAAATACTAATTTAGAAATCAACAATATAATAGCTCAATTAAGGGGCTGTTGCAAGCTGGAATTAGATGGGTGGTAACAAGGCAAAAATATTCGAAAAAGCGCAGTTTACACGTAGTAAATGAGCATTTTGAGAATATTTTAACACAGTTAGAAACATATAATTTTAGTTTGCAACAGCCCCATTATTAGTAAACTTGTCTACCATAGATATAAGTAGCATCGATCAAACGATCGTCCCCTAATGAAATAATTGAAAATAAGTGATCTTGAATGTTGTAGGTATATTCGAGTCTATAACTAAGTAAAGAATTCTTTTGAGGGTCTAAAACAATAAAATCAGCTTCTTTATTCTTTTCTAAGCTACCAATTTTGTCATCTAAGCCAAGAGCTTTTGCACTACCTAGTGTGCTACAAAATAGAAGTACTAACGTCTCAAGTTTATATGAATTAAATAAAGCAGCCTTATAAGCATCATCCATTACTCGAAGTAAGCTTAAAGTGTTACCCGCAGCCCAATCAGTAGCTAGTGTAAGTTTAATATTTTTTTTAATTGCTGTTTTATAGTCAAAATGACCATTTCCAAGATAATTATTACTTGTTGGACAATTAGCTATTATCGCTCCTTGCTTCTGAATTCTATCCCACTCACTACCTGATAAATGTAGACAATGGCCTAAAATTGTTTTATCTGTTATTAATGAATACTTTTCATAAACATTTAGATAGTCACTAGCATCTGGATACGTAGCTAAAGTATCTTTTATTTCATTTAAGTTTTCACTTAGATGCGTTTGTATGTAGATGTCTTTGTATGTTTGTAAAAACTCTTTACAAAGATTGAGGGTCTCACCAGTACAACTTAAAGCAAACCTTGGTGTCAAAGCATAGCTTAAGCGTCTTTTATTATGCCACTTTTCACAAAGCTTTTCTGAAATTTTCATACTTGTCTTAGGATCTGTAATCAAATCTTTATTACCATTAGTCATAATAGTGTTACCAAGTATAACTCTCATGTTATAACTATACGCTAACTCAAATGCTATATCAGTACCATCGTAAGCACATGGAGCATAACCGCAAACAGTAGTTGTCCCATGTTTAAACAACTCTTTAAACAGCATATCAGATTCTTTATAAGCCAATGAGTTACTATTAAAACTAGCCTCGCTTGGAAAAATATAATTATCTAGCCATTCTAGCAATTTCTCACCATAAGCTCCTACAGCTTTCGTCTGTGTTGTATGCATATGAGTGTCAATAAAACCTGGCATTATTATTTTGCCTGAATAATCTACCAATTTATCACTTTCAGAAGTATGTAGTTGAACTTTATAAAAATCATCGACTTCAGTTATTATGCCATTTTCAACTACAATTGCCCCATCTCTTAAAAATAAAAAAACATTAGCGTTTACAAATAAACTATCAACCTTATAGCTTAATATTGATTGGAGAGTCGTATTTTTATTGAAAGTGAAAATACTAGCACGATATATTGTTTTCATAGTTATTATCCTCTTTTGACGTGTTCAAGCCTGACAGAATGACATACTACTTTTTAGTATTTTAGCTATGGATGACAATACACCCTATCTCAAAAGAGTAAAATTAACTATTATTTTTCAGTAAATTTAGAATATTTCTTTAAATTCTTCGGCATAGTAAACTGTTTTGCCATGTAACTTCTTTAATTTACCAGACAAATCAAGAACCATAAATACATCTGCTGGAACATCATATTCACATTGTATGTTGTATTCTGTAGCAGGTTTAAAACCAAATCGCGGGTAATAGTTTGGATGTCCTAGAACAAATATAGCATCAATGTTACACTTTTTTGCTTCTTGTATAACTTGTTCAACTAGCTTTGCCCCAATTCCTAAATTTTGGTAATTTGGAGACACACACATTGGAGCTAGTCCATATATATTTATGTTCGGAACAACATCTTGTGACATTTTTGAAAGGATTATCTGTCCGATAATCTGGTTATCCAATTCTGCAACTAAAGATATCAAACTTTGGTGGTCTGTGTGTAATAATCTAACTAGTTTTTCCTCATCACCACTTTCAAAACAGTTAGAAATAAGCTTATATATAAGCTCTTGATCTGCAAGTTGCTCATGCCTAATTTTTATATTCATACAAAACTTAGCCCCTTATAACTAAATCTCTAGTTGAACGTATCTCGACATTTATAAATTTATCTACTACTTTCAATTTACCAAAAATAGCAAATTTAGCTCTAATACTTTTATCAAAATTTAAATATTTAGTTTGGTTTGGTGCGATAAATACTGAAAACCTAGAACCTTCATTTATCTTAAATAACAGCTTTAAGCTTTCACCTATATTTGAAGAGGTAATTCCCGCCACTCCGTATAACACAGCATATTTACCTTTTACTTTTTCCAAATCTATATCTGCTAACTCAAAAGTATTTATAGTATAAATATCTTGTTTAGAATACTCTCTAATACGTTTTTCTGCCATTTGTTGCTTTTTCTTCGGCATCAGACTTAAAGCATCTTCGTGATTTAATCTACCATCATTCTCTATTTTAGTAAGTAAATTTATGCAACGTTCAAGGTTTTTATTAACTATAAAATTAACCTTACTCATATCCTTTTTTGAATCACTAGCTATAAGCTCTTTGATTTTATTGTCATCAATGGGCTTACTTATTCTAGGACATAGCTCATCATGGCGATTATCTTCTGTAATAAATTCAAAATATGATTCTTGATTAGCTTTACGTACTAATTTAACTTTAGCAACACCACAATCAGGACAATAAATATTATCAAAATGTAATTTACTGTTATATTCACTTGCTTTTATAAAGCCTTTTTTATATCTGGCTACTTTCACTATTTTTCCTTTAATATATTAGTCATCCTGAACTTGTTTCAGGATCTCAATAAGTCCAATATTTATATTGAATTCAGCATGACTTTTTTATTATAAATTATTTATATTATTCAATCTTTATTTATTTCAAACCCTTTCAAAAAGTATATCTGATATGGGATGTTCTAGGCTTTGTCCTCTTTTTTCAAACTTTGTCAAAGGACGCCAGTCTGGTCTAGGAGCAAAACCAGAATATAAGTTTTTGTACTGACCGTGGTTTTCTAGCAACCCTAAAACATCTTCAGCATAAGGTAACCAATCACTAGCAAAATGCAACACTCCACCTTTATCTAATTTTCTAGCGAAAAGGTTAAGGTTAGATTGATTGACTAACCTACGTTTATTATGCTTTTTCTTATGCCATGGATCAGGAAAATATATCTGAATTGCTTTTAAAGAATTATCTTCAATCATATCTTGTAATACCACTAAAGCATCGTAGCTTATAACTTGTAAATTTGAAATACCTTTATGTTCTATCTCATATAAAATATTACCCACACCTGCCTTATGGACTTCAATTCCAAGGTAATTTTTATCTGGATTTTCTAATGCCATTTGTACAAGAGAAGTCCCCATACCAAAACCTATTTCCAAAATCACTGGATGATGGTTATTAAAAATATTAGCAAAGTTTAACTTTTGTTCTTTTCTATATTCTATCAAGTATTTTTCAGAATATATTTCTAATGCTAACTGCTGTTTTTTTGTGACTCTCCCCGCTCTTTGAACATAGCTTTTTATTTGACGCAAATTTTCTTTATGTTTATCAAACATTTTTCTAGATTTATAACAATTTTGTTAATACTATTCTATATTAAGTAAATTAAAAATAAGAGTCTAACAATGCTAATATTCTTAACTATTATAGCTTTACAAATAAGTTGCCTTATTCTACCAGGTCCAGATTTTTTTGTAACTATTAGCAACTCTATCAAATTTGGGCAAAAATATGGTATTTATACTGCCTTGGGAGTAGCTTCTGGAATATTCCTAAATACTTTCTTTGTATACTGGTTTGGCTCATTTTTACTCTACAAAGAACCTATTTTATTTAAATTTATCATACTTGTTGGTGTAGCGTATCTCGCTTATTTAGCTTTTAATCTCTATAAAAACGTTTTTACAAAAAGTCCACAAAACTCCAATGCTGAGCAATACATAAAAAACTTATATCAACTTGAAAAGCGTCCAGCTTTCAAGTTCTTTTTAAATGGAGCTTTTACCAATCTTGCTAATGCTAAAGTGGTTGTATTTTTCAGCTCTATGCTAAGCTTAGTTGATGAGCTAACAAGCTTTGAAAAAATAGCTGTCTGGTTATGTATAACTTTAACTACCGCGCTTTGGTTTTGTACAGTAGCTATATTTTTTGGCAATAGTAAATTAAGAGAAACGTTTTTCAGAGCCATAAAAAAAATAGAACTTGTTTCTGCTATTTTTATTACAACTTTTATAATAATAATTTTAGTAGAACTTTTTTAGCTTATGAAGACAAATAAATTCCATCTGCTTTTATCAGGATTTTTTTACTCTTAAATAAGCTACCTATAGCTTTTTTAAATGATGATTTACTAATACCAAATTCTTTTTTTATAAGAGCAGGGTCTAACTTATCATGAAATGCTACAAAACCGCCTTTAGAAACTAAATAGTCGTATATTTTTTGAGCATTTTTAGCAAGGTCTTTATATACTAATTGTTGCAAATTTAAATCTATTCGACCATCTTTCCGGATAGATTTAATATAGCCCTTCGTAGACTGTCCAAAGCTTAACCTTTGAAATACCTCATTTTTGTATAGTATACCCCAATGAGTATTATTTATGATTGCTTTATAACCGATATCAGTTGAGTTCCCTATAATCAGGTTAACCTCTTGATTAAGCTTAAAATCACCATCATCAAAATCTGATATAAATTTGTTTATCTTAGAAGAAGCTATAAGCTTACCATTTACTTTATCACGGTAGATATATACTAAATATGATTTCCCAACCTCAAAAGGTCTATGTTGCTCAGCTAAAGGTACAAGCAAATCTTTTTCTAAACCCCAATCTAGAAACGCTCCTATATTAATAATTGATTTGACTGGTAAAAAAGCAATTTCACCAACAACAGCTACTTTTTTTGTAGTAGCCATAAGCTCAGACTTAGAATTTTCGTATAAAAGTACATTTATAGTATCTCCTACACTCAAATCATTTTCTAACTCTTTTTTAAGTAAAGTTGCAACGCCTAATTCTACAGCATCAAGATGTAATATATACTCATGAACATCTATAACTCTTAAATTATGATAGTTTCCTAAAGTAATCAAATTAATTTCTCAGTAAAAATTCTTATGCTTTAATTATAACACTGGTTAAACTGTTGATATAGATAAATAGAGTTCCGTATCTTATAGACAAGATATTGAGTTTGCAATTAGAGCTAAAAACATTTAGTTTACAATTAAATACTGTATGTCTATTATTCATATAAAAATGTTTTCTCAAAATCTAAAAAAGGTAGGTAGATGTGAAAAGAATCATAACAATTTTAATCTTAGTATTTTGTATACAAATAGTATTAGCTAATAATGCTAAAATTGCAGCAATACAACTTACCGCAAAACAACAATCATTTGAAGAGCTAAAGCAAAGTATAACTAACTATGCAACCAAAGCTAAAAAGCAAGGAGCTAATATTATAGTTTTCCCCGAAGACGATATGCTAAATCTTATTTACAACGAGCCTTGGAGCAAAGATAGTTTGGTCAAACTATCAAAGTTTTATGTCCAAATTAAAGATTTTGTCTCAGACCTATCTAGAAAGCTAGATGTATATATCGTAGCTGGATCTACTGTTAAGCAAAAAGATCAAAAACTTTACAATACAGCTTTGGTTGGTTTGCCTAGTGGTTACGTCATAGAACAAGATAAAATATACCTAACGCCGAGTGAGCGAAAAGTTGGTTATACTGGTAGTGGTAACGATATATTAGTACTAAATACAAAATTTGGACGAGTCGCTATTTTAATTTGTTACACTAGCGAATTTGCTAATATTTCTTTAGCTCTGAGTCAAATTGAACCAGACATTATAATTGTGCCATCATATACAGATGATATTTATGGTTTAAACCGTATTCAAACAGCTATAAAAATGTTATCCATACAAAACTACTCTTACGGCGTAGCTGTTGGCATGGTTTCTAACCTTGATAAAAACAATCTAGAAAATGCTGATGGTGTTGCTCAAATACTATTTACGAGCCCTCAGCAAAAAGAATTTCCCACGGGAGAAATCGCTAAAGGTAAGTTTAATTATGAGCAGATGCTTATTGAAGATTTTGATATTAGTAAGCTACATTTAGCTAGAGAAAACTATACAGCATATCCAAACAAAGATGCTAAAGATATGCAGAAAAACCTTTCTATAAAAAGTTTTAATTTCAGATAACTAAAAAAGCTTAGACTCACTTAAGTCTAAGCTTTTACATCTAAAACAACACCTTACCCCAACCGAGTTTTTCACGTAAAGTATCATAATAATTATAGTTTTCTGTATGAAGCACTGAAACCTTTTTACTAGCTTTTCTAATAGTAACCTTTTGCTCAGACTTTAAAATAATATCATGACGCCCATCTATACTTAGTACAGGTTCAGGATCATTATAATCAGTTATATAAATATCTATAATACTATCATCTGAAATTACTAGTGGTCTGCTATTTAATGAATGTGAACATACTGGTACTAAAACCATACTGTTTTGATTAGGATTAAGTATTGGTCCACCTGCTGACATTGCATGGGCTGTAGAACCTGTTGGTGTAGCTACTATTAACCCATCCCCTCTTTGGTCAAAAGCATAGCCACCATCAATAAAAACTTTCAACCCAAACATTCGACCTCTACTAGCTGTTATAGCTATTTCGTTTAAGGCTATTGAAGCTTCTAATGGAGCCTCAACATTATCGACTCGACACTTTAACATAGCCATCTTAGAAAGTGTACTTTTGCCTTTTAAAATATCTATTAGATCACCTTGTAAACCTCTACTATCAGACGTAATAGTTGTTAAAAACCCAAGCTTCCCCTTGTTAACGCCTATAACTGGTATATTGCTATATAATGCCAAGACTCTAGATACTTGTAGAAAATTTCCATCCCCACCTATTATTATGGCAACATCACAGTTTAAAGCTATATCTTTCAGGCACATTTTTGGGGTGTCTTTTAGAGCTAGGTTATGACTAGATTCACGCTCGATTATCACATCTAAACCCAAATCATTTAGTTGAGAGCATAATCCCTGTATCGTTTCACCAACCTCTTTTTTATGATGCTTTCCAATAATAGCTATTTTTTTATATACAAATGACATCTTTAAGTATCTTTAAAAACTACTATTAAGATTATAACAAAAAGGGCTTTTATCAACTAAACTTTTATGGATTTTTAGAAAGATACAAGCTAAAGTATTAGCTACAAATATAAATCAAGTACTTATAATGGATAAGAAAAATTTACTAACTAGTATAATAATACCTGTCAAAGATGAGTCAGAAGGTTTAGAGCAACTTTTTTCAAGGCTTATACCTATAGCTGAGCAATTACCAACCAAATATGAATTAATATTTGTCAATGATGGTAGTACAGATAGCACACTAGAGCTACTTTTAGAGAAACAAAAAAATCATAACGAGGTAAAAGTCATAGACTTATCACGTAACTTTGGCAAAGAATCAGCCCTTTATGCAGGTTTTGCGAACTGTAGCGGAGATGCTGCTATCTCTATAGACGCTGACCTACAAGACCCACCTGAATTAATATTAGAAATGGTAGACTATTGGTTAAAAGGCTATGAAGTTGTTACAGCTGTCAGAGAAAATCGAGATACAGATACTGCTGCAAAAAAAGGTTCTGCGGGGCTTTTTTATAAGTTAATGAATAGAATAAGTGAAACTAAACTAACGCCAAATGCTGGTGATTATCGATTATTAAACAGAGCAGCTATTAATGCTTTCTTAGAGCTTAAAGAAAAAGTACGTTTTAATAAAGGTTTACTTAGTTGGATAGGCTTTCATGAAAAGCTTGTCTACCATACTAGGGAAGGACGTGCTGCTGGGCAAACTAAATGGAATTATTGGAAACTATTCAAATTTTCTATAGATGGAATTACTAGCTTTAGTAAAGCACCTCTAGAAATATGGTCTTATTTAGGTGTATTTATTGCATTCATGAGCTTTATATATGGCTCTTTCATCATATTAAAATCGTTGATTTTTGGTATAAGCGTACCAGGTTATCCATCGTTAGTTACTTTTATACTATTTTTTAGTGGTCTACAAATGATTGGTATAGGCATGCTTGGAAGCTATATAGGTAGGATATTTATAGAAACAAAACAACGACCTTTATATATAGTTAGAAAAGTGTATTTTGACGATAAATCATGAAATTGAAATAATCCACTTCAAATAATTTATCTATTTAACAAAACTTAAAGTAATCAATTATGAATAAAAAGACTTTCTTTGACATAATTTTTATAATAGGGCTTACACTCTTCGCTTTTTGTCTATATGGCTTACCTGCTCTTTACTCACCAGATGAATCACGATACGCAGAGGTCGCCAGAGAAATGTACACTAACCATAACTATATAGTTCCATACATCAATGGTATAATATTTTTTCATAAACCACCATTAGTCTATTGGTTTACGGCTTTATTTGTTAGCATATTTGGCGAGAACACTTGGGCCGTAAGGCTTGGTAATCCTTTACTTGTTTGTTGTTGTTTAATATTTTCATATTTTACTATTAAAACTATTTTCCAAAACAGAAAATTAGCTATCCTCTCTATAGTAATATTTACTACTAGCTTACTAACACTTTTTTCTGGTAGATACTTAAGTATGGATCTAGCTGTTAGTGTGTTTTTAAATATGAGTATACTTTCATACATGCTGAGCTTAAAGTATGAATCGAACTATAAAAAAAGTAGTTTATGGCTATTTATGACTTTTTCATTCTCTGGTCTAGCTGTAATGTCTAAAGGCTTAATTGGTATAGTTTTTCCAATAGCTATAATTTACTTATATAATATAGTGATGCTTGATTTTAAGAGACTTTTTGACTATAGACTATATATAGGAATCCTAATTAGTATTTTAATTTCTGTTCCATGGATTTTAGCTGTAAATTCGCAATATCCTGGGTTTGCTTACTACTATATAGTTGTAGAACAAATATTAAGGTTTGCTACAAATGAACAAAACCGCGAAGTCTCAATAATTATCTGTCTTTTTATATTTACTATTAGCTTCTTTCCTTGGTTTGGCTTATTAATAAAAATATTTAAGGACCTATTCTCAAGAAAGTTCTTTAAAAATAGAAAACTATATAAAAAAGAATATTTTCTTTTAATCTGGGGCGGATTCATATTGTTATTTTTTTTAACATCAAAATCTTTTATGCCTCTTTATTTTACAAACCTCATAATGCCTTTTTCTATATTAATAGGTATACATTTATTAAGGACCTTAAGCACTAACGTTTTAGATAGACTAGACAAATTTACCTTTCTATCTTCAATAGTACTTTTTGTTTTCCTGGCTATTACAGGTTTAATCATTATATTCTTACCACTATCACGACCTTTTCTATATCAGCAAGTAGGATATTTAGGTTTAACCAGTATAGTATGTTTAGCTATTGCATACTTAAGTTTCAAAGCATTAAAAAAACAAAATATAAAAAAACTTATAATCCTATTTTCTATTGGTAGTATAGTATTAGCAAATTTAGGGTTTGCTGCTGGCGAATATATCTCAAGAAAAAATGTAAAAGTCTTTGCAGAAAAAATAAATAGTATACAATCGTCATATAATGAAAAAATAGAAATTTATAACTTTGATTATTTCTATGAAATACCATTTTACACAAACCAAACAACTTGGACTATAGGGGATGGAGGGCAACTCGCTCCTGTCTTAAATTTTCCGCATTCTGGAGCTAACAATCATATAATTTCGACTGATGATTTCTATATAAAATGGAATTCTACAGATATATTATCCTTTACCGTAATTCGCAATAAATCCTTAGATTCATTCAAATCTAGGGTTAAAAAAGATAGATTCTTCATAATAGACCAAACCCCAAAAAATACTCTTATAGCTAATCAAAAAATAAGCTAAATAATGGGACTGCTGCAAGCCGGAATTAGATGGGTGGTAACAAGGCAAAAATATTCGAAAAAGCGCAGTTTACATGTAGTAAATGAGCATTTTGAGAATGTTTTTAACACAGTTAGAAACATATAATTTTAGTTTGCAACACTCCCATAATTTAAGGCTTCAAACGAATACCTTTATTTAACAAATACCAAGATAGATAATATAAAACAAAAGTAAAAAACACTATTGCAGAAAATGCTATATATGGATTTACCGTAGAAATACCTATAAAGCCATATCTAACAAAATCAACTATATAAAATAGTGGATTACATGCTGATAAAAAGTGCCAAAATCCTGATAAATTGTTTATATCGTAAAAAACACCACCTAAGTAAATAAGAGGAGTAAGTACAAATGTTGGGAAAATAGTAGTGTCATCAAACTTTTGTGAAAATATAGCATTTAGTAATCCGCCCAGAGAAAATAATGCTCCACAAAATATAAAACCAGCCAACACTAAAATAAAGCTATGAACGGTAGTAAAACCACCTAAAATAAAAGCCGCTATACTTACAAAAACTCCAACTAAAAATCCTCTAAATATTCCTCCAGAAATATACCCTAGTACAATTATATGATTGTTAACTGGAGAAACTAAAAGCTCCTCTATAGCTCTGCTAAAACGTATACCAAAGAATGAGCTAACCACATTGCCATAAGAGTTCTGGATCACAGCCATTATTATTAAACCAGGGGTAATGTATTGCATATAAGTAATACCATCATGCATATCACCTATACGTGCTCCTACAACTTTACCAAATATCAAAAAATATAAAACAATTGTTATCACGGACGGTAAAAGAGTTTGTGGCCAAATTCTAAAAATCCTTTTGCTCTCACGATTAAAAATTGTTACATACATTATCCAATAATCTCGAATGCTCATTTTACCCACCTACTTATTTCTTGCTACGTCTATAAATAGCTGTTCTAGTTTAGCTGATTTTGTTCTAACATCTAAAACTTCTAAATTATATTTTGTACTCAACTCAGAGAAAATATTATTTAAAATAGCCCCCCTGCTTACCTCCACCTCTAAAGTGTAATCATCTATTGGTTTAGCTGTTCCAGATTCAAGCTGTATATCATCACTACATTTAGACTTTAAATCAAAAATATACGTATGTTTATCCGCTGATTTTAGAAAGGTTTTCATATCTGTGTTTATATGTAGTTTTCCTTTATGAATCAAAGCAATATGGTTACACATAGACTCAGCCTCTTCTAAGTAATGTGTAGTTAAAATCACAGTTAAACCTTCTTTATGAAACTGCGAAATCATTTCCCAAAGGGAATTCCTAAGCTCAACATCAACACCTGCTGTCGGTTCATCTAATATCAGTAGTTTAGGCTTATGAATTAAAGCTCTAATAACCATAAGCCTTCTTTTCATCCCTCCAGATAAAAATCTCACTTGTGTATTACGTTTATCGTATAAATCTACTTTTTTTAGTAATTCTTCCGCATATGGCTTAGCTTGTTTTTTTGAAATGCCAAAAAATCCGGCTTGAGTTATTAAAATACTAATAGGTGTCTCAAAGATATTTAAGTTAATCTCTTGTGCCATAAAACCTAAGTGCTTACGAGCCTGATTAAAATTAGTATCTATGTCATAGCCAAATATTTTAATTTTTCCAGACGTTTTATTTACAAGTGAAGATATCATCCCTAAAGTAGTAGATTTACCTGCCCCATTTGGACCTAACAAAGCAAAAAAATCTCCTTTTTCGACGTTAAAGCTAATTTCATCAACTGCTTTTAATCCGCTCTTGTAAACTTTGCTCAGATTTATTATTTCAAGGGCTTTTTCTTTTGACATATAATCCAAGTCGCATTATTTGATAAATATTAAGCAAATTATACCATTTCAGTATATGTTATACATAAAATACTTAAAAATGCGGGACTTATATCAAAGTATTTTTTAGTCTAGTCAACTAATTTTGCTAAAAATAGATGTAAATATCATAACACCAACAACTATTATAAATATTGGTCTGACTAAATTTGACCCTCTTAATATAACCATTTTTGAGCCTGTCCAGCCACCAAAAAAACTTCCCAAAGCCATCATCAAACCATAAAATATATTTACATGACCAGATATTGTAAATATAACTAGTGAGAATAAATTACTTTTTAAATTAAGTACTTTAGCGTATCCTGAGGCTTGTAAAAATGTATACCCTAAAAAATAAACTATAGCGATAATCCAAAAGTTACCCGTCCCGGGGCCAAAAAAACCGTCATAAGCACTTAGTAAAAAGCCAAAAATAGTAAAAAATGCTACTTCTGACATCCTTTTTTTACCAACATTCACCCCTAAGTTTTTATTAAAAATACTAAACAAGAAAACTACAACCAAAAGCACTGGTACAATATAGCTCATAAACTCATTGTTAATAACTAGTGCCATCATGGTACCGAAACATGCTCCTATAAATCCAGCTATTAATCCCCTAATAACAGTTTTGAAGTCTATAAGCCCACTTTTATAGTATTTGAAAGTAGCCATTGCTGTACCAATGCTAGCTTGTAGCTTATTAGTGCCAAGTGTAACTGTAATAGGTAAACCAACCATACTCAAAGCAGGAATACTTATGAGTCCACCTCCACCAGCTATAGCATCTATAAAGCTTGCTAAAAAACCCATTGAAACTATAAATATACATAACAAGAAAAAGTGATCTGCTAAAAACTCTTGCATACTTACTCCTTAATATGGATAGCAAGCCAAATAGTTGGATCATCTGTATAAGTTACCCAATGCTTGCTATTTTTAGGAATAAACAGATACTCTCCTTGCTTTAACGTATACTCTTTATCTTCTAATTTAAGCTTTGCATTACCTTTTAATACTAGCACCCATTCATCATGTTGTTGAATATAAGGTGTATCTGTAGAAGTTACTTGACCATATGAAATTATCTTTTCAATTTTAATGTTTTTAGCGTTTAATAAATCGATAAACTTTTCATCTTTAGAAAAGTTAGGAATTACATCAAATAAATTATCTTCCATATTTATCTACAACTTAAAAACTTCACACGTATTTTTATATGTTTGTTGGAAAAGTTTATTAAGACTCTCTCCTCTTAAGCAAGCTAAAAATTCTGCCACGTACTTTACATACTCTGGATAATTTGGCTTACCTCTAAATGGTACTGGTGTTAAATAAGGAGCATCTGTCTCAATAAGGATTCTATCTAATGGTAGTTTTTTAGCTGTTTCTTGGATATCCTTGGCGTTTTTAAAAGTCAAAATCCCAGAAAATGAAATATACATACCCATATCTACAGCTTTTTTTGCCATATCATAATCTTCTGTAAAGCAATGTAGAATCCCTCCACACTTTTCTATACTTTCTGATTTTAGAATATCTAAAGTATCTTGCTTAGCTGCTCTTGTGTGGATAATTACTGGTTTAGCAACTTCTATCGCTGCTTGGATATGATTTACAAACTTTTCAATTTGTCTAGCTCTAGTGTCTTGATTATTGTAATAATAGTCTAAACCAGTCTCTCCCATAGCTACACATTTAGGATGGTTAGATTTAATAATTAGTTCATCTACATTTGGCTGATAAGTGTCTAATTCACTTGGATGCACTCCCACAGAAAAATACACGCTTTCAAAGTTTTCTGCTATTTGTTGGATTTCGTCTATTTCATGCCATGCTACTGCAATTGATATAATTTTCTCAACTCCAACACTTTTTGCATTTTTTATAACTTGCTCTAAATCAATGTCTTGAAGCTTTAAATAGTTAAGATGACAATGTGAATCGATAATCATTTTCTTTAAATATAAATATCATAATTTAAAATAATTATAGCAAACAAGCTATACCATCAACAAAAAAATTGAGCTAATTGGAAATAACTAGCACACCAGCAGAAAAATTGCTTTCTTTTTATCTACTAATATTTATACTCAAACTAGCTTTTGCTAATATCTTAAGTAATTTCTTTTTATAAAAAGTATTATGGCTTTGTACACCTATCCTTCTAATAAACTTGAATATCTAGTAAAGATATTTTCTAAATTACTGCAGATTAATAAAAACAAAATTTTTAAGCCAACTTATATACTAGTTGGTAGCCGTGGCATGCAACACTGGTTAAGCATGGAACTTGCTAAGCAAAACAGCATTTCCATGAACACAAAATTTGATATGGTGAATAGTTTTATAATTAACACTAGTTACGAAATAACTAACAATCAATCTCATAAGAAAGCTTATTCTAAAGAAGTTCTTAGCTGGCGTATATTCAAATTACTAGATGACATTGGCGTTGACAAACTAAAAAACTACTACAAGGATAGTAGCCAAAGAAAATATCAATTAAGCGCACAAATAGCTAATGTTTTTAGCAAATATATAAAGTATCGTCCTGCTTGGTTAGAAAAATGGCAAAATCTTCAATTTATTAGCACCTCACCTTCTGAGGATGAACTATGGCAAGCTAAACTTTGGCAGCTTCTTATAAGCGAAAACCCTAAAACACCTATTCAAATACAAAAACAAGGCATAGGAAAACTTAGTTCTGAAACTTTACCTAAAGATATTTACATCTTTGGAGTTAGTGCAATTTCACCTAATAATTTAGAATTTCTGCTAGAAGTGGCAAAGTACACAAATATACATCTTCTGTATTTAAACCCTTGTAGTGAATATTGGTACGATTTAAAAAAAGCTAAAGTAGCTAGTTGGCTTAATACCGAAGAAGATTTTACAATACAACCTTTATTAGCTAGCTTCGGGCAACAAGGAAAAGATTTTTTCAACCAACTTTTAGAACAAAACCAGCAAGAATTCACTAGTTTTGAGCATGTATGTGAGGATATAAAAATAACTCCTTCTGAAGCTAGTTCTCTACTAACAAATATCCAACGAAATATACTTGAATTAAATACTGAAAAGTATACGAATAGTATTGATAACTCTATAATAATAAATTCTTGTCATAGCCCACTTAGAGAAATACAAGTTTTACATGATAACCTTCTAGAGCTTTTTGAACAAGACTCTACCCTACAACCACAAGATGTTTTAGTAATGTGTCCAAATATTGAGGATTATGCTCCTTATATAGAATCAGTTTTTACTAAATCTCCTAGTGATTCGCCTAACAAACTCCCTTGTTCAATAGCTGATAGAACCATTATAGATTCAGAAAGTTTAGCGGCTAGTTTTATTGAGATTCTTAAGCTTCCTGATAGTAACTTTGAAGTTACCAAAATTATAGATTATTTATCTGTACCAGCTTTACAACGAAAATTTGACATTACACTTGACCAACTTGAAACTATTAAATACTGGTTAACTGAGGCCTGTATATATAGAGGATTAAATAATCAAACTTTTAGTTGGAATTGGGGACTTAAACGACTATTGTTAGGCTTTTGCTTAGCTGATGAACCTATGATTATAGAAGATTCATTGCAAACTCTACCAAATATCCAAACAAACGATATACAAGAACTTGGAAAACTATATGAACTTATTGAACTTCTCCAATCATTTTCTGAAGAACTTAAACAAAAACGCTCAGCTCATGACTGGCAAGAATTCTTATTAAAAATACTTGATACTTTATTTAATATAGACGACGCTGATGAATACATAGCAAATATTATTAAACAAAATATTGCAAAAATTGTACAACATACCCACCAAGCTAACTTTACAGGGCTAATTGATCTAGCCATTATTCGAAATATTTTAACCACAGCTCTTTCTGAGCCTATTATAAATAACCATTTCTTACGTGGTAAAATCACCTTCTGTTCAATGACTCCTATGAGAAGTATACCGTTTAAAGTAATTGCTATGCTTGGGCTTAATAGTACAACTTATCCCCGTAAAGATACAAAAATTAGCTTTGATCTGACAAACCATTTTTCAGCTCAAAAAGGTGACAGAACCAAACGTGATGATGATAAATATCTCTTCTTAGAAACAATAATTTCTGCTAGATCAGTGTTGTACCTAAGCTTTCAAGGAAATAGTTACAAAAATAATTCTGAACAAGAACCAAGCCTTATAATCAAAGAGTTTATAAGTTATTTAGAAACCCACTATAACTGGGAGCTTAAATATAACCTTAAAAAATACCCTTTACATCCTTTTAGTCCAAAATGCTATAGCAAAAACTATCAAAGCTACGATGATAAGTGGTTAAAGCTTATAAAAGCAGAAAAACAAAATTTTAATTCCCAACAAAATATAAATATAGAGTTGCCTACTAAATTTAGTTTACAAGAAATAGTTAACATCTTTGATGATCCTTTCAAAGCTTATTCACAATATACTCTAGACTTAACTCTACAAGAAAATGAACCAGGACTTTCAGATACAGAACCTTTTGAAATAGATGCTTTACAAACTTATAAAATAAAAGAACATTTTTTAAATTGTCATGAAAATCACAAAGATATTGATTTAAGTGTCAAACACCTTAGATTTTCTGGTAGGTTGCCTCAATCACCACTTACTGATGAATTATTGCACCAGAACCTAGACTTAGTAAGTAGTTTTTACGATAAAATTGACCACTTAAATCTACAAAGCTTAGCTTTAGAAGCAAATATACAAAATATAAAAATATATTCTAATATTAAATTATCTAGTGATAATACTTTAACCTTATATAAGGTTTCTAGCTTAAAACCAAAAGATAAGTTACAACTTTATCTAAAGTGTATATTGTACAACCACATCTATAATGAAAAAATAACTGGAGAATATTTATATATCAATGATAAAAAAGTAGAGTCCTTTAAAATTAATACTTTTAAAATAGAAAATGTCGAAGACGAATTATCTCATTATTTAATTCAAGCAATAAATTTTCTAAAACAGCCTACTCTTGCTCATATCAGCCTACTTGAACCTGCATTTCAAGAAAATAACAATAAAATCAATGAGGTTTTATATAAAGGTCCTCGTCCTTTAGCTAAAAATCTTTATTATAAATTATTAAACGATAATAGATTTAACACAGAAAACTTAAATAAGTACTATACAAAAGCCTTCAAGGACATTATATTAAATAACAAGTAAACTGACATTGCCATAATCTCTCTTATTATTATCTTTCTTTTTTAAAGGTTTTTTAAAAAAACCATACGTCTTAGCTTTATAGCCAAAATGGAACTGTTGAAAGCTGAAATTAGGCAAATAATAATAAGGCAAAAATATTTGAAAAAGCGCAGTTTACATGTAGTAAATGAGCACTTTGAGAATATTTTTAACGCAATTAGCGTTGTATAATTTTAGTTTTCAACAGTTCCAAAATCTATACTTAAACTTTTCATCTAAAGATAAGTTGTTTGGGTGAGATCCAATTTCTCCTTGTGGAACTTTCAAACCATATTGGCTATAAAAATCTGACCAATATTTACAAACTTCTAAATCACCTGGTGAAATGTAGTTGAGGGTATGCATTTTAAAAAAAATATTTTTATTAGCTAAGGCAAATACTTCATGGATAAGCTCAGAACAATAAAACTTTCCTGATTGGTTTGGTAAAAATAAATCATTATACTGACAACCAATTAACTTGTGTGCATACTTGATAACATTATTAAGAAAATCATCTTTTTGGGCTGTGCGTCCAACTAATATTTTATTATTAGAGTACTTAGCTAAATCAGCGATTATGACTCCTACAGTTTTTACTGACTCTATAATTCTACTGTCACCAATATATAAGCTACAATGGTAATAACTATAATCTCCGTAGCCAACAGATAAGTTAGAAATATTTTTTTCATAACCATCTACTATAAATAACACATCTCCTTTTCTTAAGCACTGACTAATACTCAACTTAACAACCCTTTTAATTTATCTTCTGTAACTACATTAACACCTAGCTCTTGTGCTTTTGTAAATTTGCTACCTGCATTGTCACCACAGATAACCATATCCGTTTTTTTAGAAACACTTGAGGTAACTTTAGCTCCCATAGATTTCAGTAGTTGCGTTAAGTCTGTACGGCTATAATCTTCAAACGTACCTGTGATAACTATTGTTTTATTATCAAAATTACTGTTAGTAACTTTTTCTATCTTTCTTGGATTAGATATTTCTATACCAACGTTTAGTAAATCTTCCACTATCCTTATATTCAAAGGGTCTTGCCAGAAAGAAATTACATTATTAGCCATAATTTCACCGATATCATTTATAGATATTAGCTCATCAAAATTAGCTTGACGAAACTTTTCTAAACAACCAAAATAATTTGCTAGCGATTCTGATGATACTTCTCCAATGTCTTTAATCCCTATAGAAAAAATAAACCTCGCTAAGCTAGGGTTTTTACTTTTAGCAATTGAATCTAAAACATTTTGAGAGGATTTTGCTCCCATCCTCTCAAGGTTAGCCAACTGCTCAAAAGTAAGCTTATAGATATCTGCTGGATATTTAATCAAAGCATCTCTAACTAATTGTTCAATAAGTTTAGCTCCAATTTTATCAATATCCATAGCCTTACGAGAAACAAAATGTTTTAGGCGTTCAGTAGTTTGAGCCTGACAATGCCAAGCCCCTGTACAACGATATATTGCTTGATCATTGACATTCTCAACCGGTGAGTTACAAACTGGGCAGTTGCTTGGCATTTCTATAAGCTTAACTGACGTTTTACGATACTTTGGTAGACTTCTAACGACTTCTGGTATTACATCTCCAGCTCTGCGTACGATTACTCTATCACCCACACGGATATCTTTTCGCCTTATCTCATGGATGTTATGTAATGTAGCGTTTGAGACTATAACTCCACCAACTGCAACAGGCTTAAGTCTAGCTACAGGTGTTATAGCACCTGTTCTGCCTACTTGAAACTCAATATTAATAACTTCTGATTCTACTTCTTCGGCAGGAAACTTATATGCTACAGCCCACTTTGGTGCTCTTGAAACATAACCAATAGCGTCTTGTAGCTTAATATCATTAACTTTAAAAACTAAACCATCAATGTCATAATCCAAATCTGCTCTACTATGGCTCATTTGGTGATAATATTCTTCAATAGCATTAAAATCAGTTGCTAAACTCATATAATTACTTATAGTAAAACCTAAGCTTTTAAGGTAGTTCATAAGCTGATATTGAGTGGGAGGGTGTTCAAAGTCTTTAGAATAATATCCTACTCCATAACAATATAATTTCAATGGACGCTTAGCTACAATTTTAGAATCCAACATACGTATACTTCCAGCAGCTGCATTACGAGGGTTTGCAAAGCTCTTTTGACCTTGCTCTTGCATATAGTTATTAAGTGCTAAAAAACTAGCTTTATCTAAAATAATTTCTCCTCTTACTTCTAGCTCCTTAGGTGGACTATTCGTATTTAATCGTAAGGGCACGTTTCGGATAGTCTTAACATTTTCTGAAACCTTTTCACCTTGAACTCCATCACCTCTAGTTACAGCATAATCAAATCTACCATTTTTATAAAAAATGCTTATGGCAAGCCCATCCATTTTTGGCTCACACTCTAATTCAACATTTGAAAAATCGAGTTTTTCATAAAAACTTTTAAGTTCTTCCAAGCTAAATACGTTAGATAGTGAAAGCATTTTTTTCTTATGCTTAACAGTCTCAAAGCCTTCTAAAACTTTTCCGCCTACTTTATCTAAAACTGAATTTACTGGGGTTAATTCGGGATGTTTAGCGACTAAATTTTGTAAAAGCTGAAAAAGTTTATCATAATCACTATCTGTTATTATCGGTTTGTCTAATGTGTGATATAAATAGCTTTGTTGGCTAAGATAATCAGCAAGCTTATCTATAGTTGATTTTAACTCAGCAAAAGCTAAACTATCATAATCTGTATAAAAAAACGTTCTTGGTGTCATAAGCTAATTTAAATATTCGTATTTAAAATTTCATTGGCTAACATTTTATACTATTTGGCTCTTTTTTAAATCACCTAAACAATTGAGCAATAACTATAATTGTAACCTTAGTTTCTTTTTAGTGATTAAATTAAAAATATTTTTACCATAAATATTTTTTGGAAAAAGTTATATGGTACATAGATTAGATTCAAGGTATAATAATAAGAAAACAAGAAAAAAAAATACATTATGAAAAAAATTATAGGTTTTACATTCTTAGCCTTTTTATCTTTTACTACTATATACGCGAAAAATTTACAGCTTATGCAAGCTAATATACAAAAGGCCCAAGAGGAAAATTCTTCCTCTCAGAAAAGCAATACAAACTCTAAGACACTGTTAAAGCAATACAGAGAACAAGGCTAGATCACTTATTCAAACTATAAAGACCTCTCTAAGGAACAAAAAACTTATAATATATCCCATAAAAATTGCTATAAATCAAGATTTTGGATGTTATTCAAATAATACTGGCGATTAGCTTTGTCTTGTAAATCTAAGAAAACAAAAGAAGGTTGCCCAAATTCATACTCAAGTCGCTTTTTAAAGTTATTAGGTTTAATAATATTACACAAGTATAGCTTTAATTTTTCTGATACAATATTTCTGTGTAACTTGCAAAATTCATTAAGTCCTTTCAGGATGAAAGTCATACCTGAACTATCATTAATATTAATATTTCCTGAATAACGGCTATAATCCCCTGTTTTATTAGCAAACGACTTTATTTCAGTGAATATTTTTTCAATAACAATTTCTGGCGTTATCTTATTTTCTACAATAGATTCTGTTGATATTGAATTAATGCGCTCACAAAAACACCTAATTCTTTTGTGTCCATTACTTCCATGCCTATGTTTAACACCATGATAAAAAGACTTCTCATAGTTATCTATATAGGGGGCGACAGATTGAAATAATGTGTTCTGAAGCAAAATCACTTCTTCTTGAGCTGAACTTAATCCTTCAAATCCATATTTAATTCGCTCGTTATCACTCATATATTGCTTTTTAAACTCACGATATGGTTGTTCGCCAAGTTCACCACCATAGTTATGGTAAGCTATTTTATTATCAGGAAGTCTTTTTCGAAGGATCTGCCAATTTCTTTGAAGGACATACTTACGTCTACTTTCTCCCATAGCTACTCCTAAATTAAATACATTTTTTGATGGTTTAGTAAGATTAAATCCTGTTAAAAGAGTTTCATTATATGCTACTACTGAACATGATTTAAAGCCTTTTTCATGTAATTCACTCATTAAGTTCTTAGCAAACAAAGTTGCGTTACAGACGTATAATCTTATTTGTAAATGATGGCGTGCGTGTACTGGTATTGTGCTCTCTAGAATGTCAGCTAATTCTTTATATTCAACATATGCTTGTCCCAAACCTTTTTTTGGCACCTTTATCTCCTGGGTAAGAAAATTGTCTTCTTTATTTCCATGGCCTTCTACATAAATTATAGAATTAGGTTCTAATTGTGATAAGTGAACACCAATCATCTCTCTTGCAATCTGGTTATTACTTTTAACTTTGTCGAGATTATATTTTTCCTCTTCAAATCTATAACCTTTTTCTATAAACGGAAAATTTATTCTTACAAATGGAATTTTTGTATTAAAAAGTTGACGGCGCTTATAATCTTGTGTATGCATATTTACTTCATAAGTTCGATCAACTGATCTATCTTTTTGATAGAAAAATGATTTTTCATTTTGATGTATATAACGAGTCTCACCACTAAACGATATATATACTGCTTTTCTAAACTTTCCCACTGGACTGCTCCTTTATTTGTTTTGCAACCATATTTTAAAACAAGTTAAATTATTTTAAAATAGTTTTTAAAATTTTAATACTATTAGTTAAAAATAATTAACTATGTATCCATAATAACATTAAAGAAGACACACTAAAGAAGATTTGCTGTATAAAATTATTAGTCATGAATGTTTATTTGCTAGAATTAGGCTTACTAGTTTAAAGTAAAAGTAAAAAGGGGAAATATTATGGCTACTTTAGTTGGTACACAATCAAATTTTGCTAAAGCGCTTACTGAATTGGCAGAATTAGATTTCGATGCAATAGAAGCTTATGAAGCTGCTATTAACAGACTAGAGAATATAAACTATAAGAAACAATTACAGCGTTTCAAAGAGGACCATGAAAAACATGTACGCGATCTAAACGAAATTTTACTTCTTCATGATCATGAAAGAGTAACAGGCCCTAGTATGAAACAATGGCTAACTAAAGGTAAGGTAGTTATTTCTAATATAACAGGTGATGATATAAGCATACTTCAAGCAATGATTACAAATGAAGAAGATACTAATACTGCTTATGAAAGAATGTTAGACCGCCAGGACAAATGGTCAGATAGTATTGAAGTGCTGGAAAAAGGCTTAAAAGATGAAAGGCATCATAAACAATGGCTCAAAGAGACTATTGCAGCTGAAGGTATAGAATAACTGTAGCTCACTTAGGCTCTTTCCAAATTTTATAAATAAATAAGCCATAGATGAATTTTTATCAAATTTTCTACAGCCAAAATAAAATTTGAATACTGACTCATCCTTAGGAAAGGGCTATAGGAAAAAACCTATCTTGTACCAAAAATTTTATCTCCTGCATCTCCTAAGCCGGGGATGATATATTTTTCCTCGTTCAAATGGCTGTCTATAGCTGCTGTATATAACTCAACATCTGGATGGGCTTTTTTTAATGCTGCTATGCCTTCTGGGGCTGCTACAAGTGTAATGATTTTAATATCTTTAGAACCTGCTTTTTTAAGTAATGAGACGGTTTCTATCATCGAACCACCGGTTGCTAACATAGGATCAACTATTAGTGCAATTCTTTCATCTAACTTATCGCAAAGCTTTGCAAAATATGGTACTGGTTTAGCTGTTTTTTCATCACGGTACATACCCACCATACTTACTTTAGCTGCTGGTATATGCTCAAACACGCCATCTAACATACCTAAACCTGCTCGTAAAATAGGTACTACTGTTAATTTTTTACCTTTAATTTGCTCAACTGTAATTTTTCTACCTTCCCAACTAATAATCTCTATTTCTTCTAATTCAAAACTTGCCGTTACTTCATGTGTCAATAAACTAGCAACTTCTTTTGTCAAGCGCCTAAACTCTTGGGTACTAATATCTTTAACTCGCATAAGTCCTAACTTATGTCTAACCATTGGATGTTTTATTTCGACTACTTTCATATTAAAAATTAAATTTAAAATTCTCTATTATTCTTAAGATTTTAACATATTACGGACGTTTCTTTGACAAATTAGTTTTTAAAAATAGTTTACTTGCCCTAGTATAACTTTTTGGTTAGCTCCTGTAGCAGCTGGAACATTATTATATTGTCTATGGAGAGTTTCATTACCAAGCACAGCAAAAGCTATAGCCTCTTTTGCGTCACTATTTTCCCCAATATCCTCAAAAGTCAGTATAGTTGTCTGATTAAGTATTTTTTTAATTTGCGTAATTAAAAACTTATTGTAGGCTCCTCCACCTGTGAAAATAATTTCATCTAAATCATATTTATCAAATACAAAATTTTGGTATGATCTAGCTATACTTTCAGCTGTAAATATAGTTAATGTATGCACAATATCTTCTGGTTGCTCATTATTATATTTTTTTATAATCTTATCTGTATAACTAATTCCAAAAAGCTCTCTGCCTGTTGATTTAGGAGGTTGTTGGTTTAGGTATGGATTCGCCAAAAGTTCTTCTAACATTTTTACTATAACCTTTCCTTTTGATGCTACATTGCCATCTTTATCATAATCCTTAGCAAATAGCGTCTCCATCGCCCTATTAATCATCATGTTACCAGCACCTGTATCAAATGCTATTATTTGATCAATACTGGCTCCTTTTGGGATAACTGTCGTATTAGCAATCCCGCCAATATTGTGTAAAGCTCTTGATTTATTTTTATCACGATATAGTAGATAATCCACATATGGTACCAATGGTGCACCACCACCACCTGCTGCGATATCTGCTGCTCTAAAATTTGAAACAACTGTAGTTTTACATTCATAAGCTATAGTAGCAGCGTCACCTAATTGCAAAGAAGACTTAACAAAACCAGCTTCATCTTTTGCTTGATGATAAATTGTCTGCCCATGGCTTGCTATAAATTTAATTTGTTCTAGAGCCACATTAGCTTTTTTTAACAATGCTTTAGTAGCGTCTGCATACTCTCTGCCAAGCTTAAAATTCAAACTACATAACAATTGAGCATTACTAGTGCTTAAGTCGAGAGCTTTCTTTATATCTTGTAAAACATCATTAGAGTAATTATAAGTTTCAAACGTAACTAGTTTAATCTTTGTATCTAAACCATAACCTTTAACTTTACATAAAGCTACATCTATACCGTCCAAAGATGTGCCTGACATTAGGCCTATACAATATTTATACTCGTTCATACTTAACACTTTTCTAACTCTAAAAGCTCTTCCCAAAGAGTATACTTTTGTTCTAACTCAGTATTGAGCTTATCAAGTCTTTGTTGTATTTCTTTGATTTCAGACTGGCTTTTTTGATAAAACTCCATTTCACCCATTTGGCTTTCTATCTCTGAAATATTAGCTTCTAGTTTTTCTATTTGGGTAGGCAAGTTACGTAAAAGCTTTCTCTGCTCGTAACTAAGTTTATTTGAAAGATTAGCGTCTTTATTATCTTTTGCCTGATTATTATTTGTTTTATTGATGGTGGTTTTACATTGAGATAACCAATCATCATACCCACCAACATACTCCTTAAGCTTACCGTTCTCAAAAACTATTGTGCTAGTAGCAACATTGTTTATAAACTCTCGATCATGACTTACTAAAAGTATTGTACCTTGGTAGTTTATAAGTAATTCTTCCAATATCTCCAAAGTTTCAATATCTAAATCATTTGTTGGCTCATCTAGCACAATAACATTACTAGGCTTTGACAATATTTTGGCTAATAAAAGACGGTTTTTCTCACCTCCTGATAGATGTGTTATTGGTGCATGCAACCTATCAGGGGTAAATAAAAACTTTTGTAAATATGTAATAATATGGACCTCTTTACCTCCAATGTTGATAAAATCAGATCCTTCTTTTACATTATCTACTATACTTAGTTTCTCGTCTAGCTGGTCTCTTAGCTGATCAAAATAAGCAACTTTTAAATTATCCGCATGAGAAATAATACCCTCAGTTGGTGGTAAAGTTCCTAACAAGCAGTTTAAAAGCGTACTTTTACCACAACCATTTTGCCCAAGGATTGCTATTTTATCACCACGATGAATTTCTGTAGAAAAATTTTTAAATAAATATTCAGAATGGTATTTAAAGCCTATATTATCAGCTTGTATTATCTTTTTTGATGAAGTTTTAACATGAGATGTGCCAATATCAACCTTACCAACTTTGTGTTTACGTTGGCTTAGCTCCTTACGCATTTGTTCTAAAGCTCTTACTCTACCCTCATTTCTTGTACGACGAGCTTTTATACCTTGACGTATCCACGCTTCTTCTTGAGCTAATTTTTTATCAAATTCACTATTAGCTTTTTCTTCAGCATGTAAAATATGCTCTTTTTTTTCCAAAAATTTAATATAGTTCCCCTCAAAAGAAAAAAGACGGCCTCTATCTAGCTCAACTATACTTTTAGCAACATTATTTAAAAACTTTCTATCATGTGTAATAAATAGTATAGCTCCATTAAAATTAGCTAGAAATTCCTCTAACCATTTTATCGAGTCTATATCTAAGTGGTTTGTTGGCTCATCTAATAATAGTAGGTCTGGTTTTTTAATTAAAGCTCTAGCTAATATAACTCTTCTTTTCATCCCACCAGAAAGATCTTTAAATATAGCTTTAGGGTCTAGCTTTAACTTGGATGCTAAAATCTCCACATCATTTAAGTAATTCCAAGCATGATTTTCATCTACATATTTATGTAACTTCTCCAACTTTGGTGAATTAGGATTGTTAGCTAAAGTTTGCTGATATGCTATGAGCTTCTCCCCAACCTCATCTAAGCTAGATAATATAACATCTGCTATACTTCCTTGGATACTTGCAGGAACCTCCTGGATCATACTTGAAACTACAGCATTATTGTGAATAATAACCTCCCCGCCATCAGGCTGAATTTTATTCTCAATAATTTTGAGCAACGACGATTTACCTGTGCCGTTACGTCCAATAAGACATATTCTTTGGCCTTTTGTGATTTCTAGATTAACATTGTCAAGAACTATCTGTGTACCAAAATTTAAACTAATATTTTTAAGCGAAACTAACTGCATTTGTGTACTTGTTATAATAAAGTTGTAGATAGCTATTTTACCTTTTCATACAAAACTTTGGTAGCTAATATAAATATTATAATAGCAACAAAATACATTCCTCCGCCAAAAGAAATAGGTGAGGTTGGTGAAACTGACGCCAAATGTCCCATCATAATATCATTTAAAAACCAAGCTAGACCAAAACCAGCTCCCGCTGCACCCATGGCTTTGCCTTGCTCTTTATCAGAAACAGCAAAAGATATAATTGACAATAATGCAGTATAACAAATTAGCTGTGCCATTGATGAGATAATTCCTATTAACCACTGTAATTTTTCTACCCCTAGAAATAAGCCTACACTTATAAGAGATGCTCCGCATACTACAGCAGCTAATATAAAAGCATTGTTGTTAGAAAACTTAGCAAAAACTTTAGGTTGTAAGGTTAAGCTTGCAATTGCTGTTGCTAAACCTATTACAGCATAAAATATACCGACTTTTGATACGCTATAACTATAAGCTTGTGTTAAAAATAATGCTACCCCTTGACCATAAAATCCCCAACCACATTGCACCAAAAGATAAACTACTCCGATAGCTCTTATACGCTTATCTGAAAGCAAAAAAGATATAGTCGTATAAATAGTACCAAGTTCTATAACTAAACCAGGGTTTTTTGGTAAATCTCGCTGCATCGCTATATATATAAATAACATATTTATAAAAGATAAAACACCAGCGAAAAAAAATGGCAAAGTATGACTTATATTTAGGGTCGAAACTAAGCTTGTAATCACCGGCCCTATTACAAAACCTAAAGAGCCTGCCATCGCTATAAATCCAAGGTTTTTAGATTTTTCTTCTTCAGTAGAAATATCTATAACAGCAGCTTGAGCTATTTCAAATGCTCCACCTGCCAAACCACTAATAAATCTACTAGCTATAAACAAAATATAGTTATGTGAATAAATAGCATAAGCAGATAACGCATATGACAAGCAAGTTACAAAAAGAGCTACCATCAAGATAATTTTTCTCCCATACTTGTCAGATAATTCACCAATAACGGGACAACCTATCATTAGACCCAAAGGCCAACACGCTAACGCTATTGAATAATACCAGTTTTGAAAATTACCACTAGGGTCACCAAATGTAATACAAGTATTATCAAAAAATAATGAAGGCATAATAGGGAAAACTAGACCTATACCCATTATATCAACTATAATCGTAGTGATAAGTATTACTATTACTACGTTTTTTGAATGTAAGTTCATAAAAGACTCTCTATTATATTTTTTTAGAAAAAAGAAAAATCGAGTAAATACTACTTAAAAATAGTAAAGATATCAATGCTTAGACATCTGCAAAATATAGTTATGCTCAATTGCTAGCTTTTTCACCGAGCTAAGAAACATCTTGATACAGAAGGTAAAATTTGCATCTGTTTCATTCAATAATTCTACATCTTTTATTAATGGCTGTATGTGCTTTTCAAATTTTAATAGTTCTTTATAACTTATCCTTTTGTGTTTTTTAATATCATATACAATATCTGATAAAGATTTCATAATATAGTCTTTAAATTCTATAAATACTGATTCTTGGTCTAGTTTAGCCACTAGTGTAGGATCTAGTGAAGCTTCAATATATTCATACATAACTATCATATATCTATAAATTCTGCGTATATATAGGCCCATTTTCTCATATTCTCTAACCCTTTTTGCAGAGCCTTCATACTTAAGCTCTTTTAATAAAGATAACTGTTTTGTAAATTCAAGAAAAATACTTTCTCTAAGTTTTTGATGGGACTGATTACGCTCTATAAATAAAATTTCAAAAAAGTCTCTAATTTGTGAAACAGTTTTCACATAGCTTTGTTTTATTCTTGTTTCAGCTCTTATAGGGAAAACAAAACGGTTAACCATCAAAGCTATAGCTATCCCTAGGGATATCTCCTCTGCTCTTTGGATTGCAATTTCAACACTTGGACGAGCGTTTAGAATAATAATTATTATTGTTATACCAGCAAGAGTACCAGCATAACTATATTTTGATGAAGCTCCTGCAAAATATACAGATAACATCAAAAAGGGTAAAATCATAATTATTTGCAAAGACTTATTAGCGAGAAATACCGTTATTATCATAGCTATTATCGCACCAGCTACAGTACCTAAAAACCTCATAAGTGCTTTATCCAAAGCACCTCCTAAGTTTGGCTGAGTCGACATGACTACTAATACAGTTATTACCATCCATAAATACATTTGTTTAACTTCAAAAAAATCACCTAAGTAGAAACCTACTAAATAAGCTATCACTACACCTAATGTAGCTTTCATAGCATTAATTGCCGCATACTTATTACTGTTTAAAAATGCAAATTGCATATATATTCACTATTTGGTTTTAAACCCTTTCTTAGAGTTATTTTAACATAAACAATGCTTCTAAAGTCTTTGCTATCTAATAATTATATAGGCCAATCGATCATAAAACCCTTACATAATTACCGCGCAGGTGGAAAATTCCAAATATAATCTTTGATCTAAGAGAACCTCATATTAAGTACAATAGCACGGTTGTTGCAAACTACAACCTTATACCAATTCCAACATAAATTGGTGCCTTTATCACAAAGGAGTTTATGACTAATTTAAGTTTTTGATGTGCAGCCAATAGCAGTGGCTATTGGCAAATATTAAAGGATTAAATTAGGTATCAAATACAAAGTTAGAAAGTAATAATATGTGTTGGAAGTGGTATTATAATAGTTTCACAAAGCTTAATAAAATTAGTTCATTAGCTTATAACTTAACAGTTACGTTCATTCAATAATTTCGGAGAAACTTAAATATAAAATAACTAGAGCAAATAAATTAAAAATATTTCTTGTATTTTTATTTAATTTTAAGTATAAATAATTTAAACTAATGAATGTGTTGGCGGTGTTTAATGAGCTTTCACCCACATGAGAATAATAATGGTATGACTATAGATCATTATGAAAATAAAATATTAACAAGCTTACCAGATAAAGATGCGAGCGTGCTTTGTGAATTGGTTTATGAAAGTAGAGCTTTAGATTTTGCCCTTAACTCACCAGATTTGAAAGATTTCTCACTTGCTAATATTTTTTATGACAACAAACGTAAGGTTAGAGAGGATAAAGAACTTAATTTATCAAAAGATACTCAAGATGCCTTAGAATTATACTCTCATCATTACTATCCGGTATTAGCAAAATATAAGTTAGTAACTACAAGTAGCCAATTAGGTAACGATGTTGGTTACTATGGTATTGCAGTAGCAGCTGCTGGAGATAAGCAAAATAAAGGTATATATGTAATAAACAGAGGTACAAGATTAAATAGTTTTGATGGTATATATCATAACTTCCTTAAAACAGATATTAGAGATATGGCTATTTTAGGTAAAACCTTACCTGTTACAATAGTTTCAAACCATACAAAATCAGGTATAGAATTTGTTAAATACCTCCTTAAAAGCTATAATGTTAAGCATATAGGCTTTGCAGGACATAGCCTGGGTGGCTCAATAGCACAAATGCAAGCAGTATACTTTATAGATAAGAGATTGAGAGGGATTAGGCTATCACCATCAAAAGGATTTGAACCCTTTGGTATTAAGAATGAAGCAGACCCATTTATAAAATATAATAATGAGGACGGTGCACTTTACTATTTGACTTTAAATCCAATCAAAGCTTTTAAGTCATGGCAGTGTAAGTTAGCAGCTAGTAATTGTAGTAGTTGGCAGGGTATAGCAGATAAGTTAATAATTAATTATACAAGCTTTAAGTCAGATATTGGTTTTACATCTTTTGCTAGAAACGGAGATATTGTTGCTAACCTTGCAGAAAATATTGGTAAAAAAGTGTTGATAGAGAGTGCTGGTAGTTATAAGGATTTTAAGGATCTTCATGAGATAGCTAACTATCGTTATCAAGAATATCGACCAGATGGTAGTTTAGTAGAAACACAAATTAATAAACTTAACTCAGATATTTTAAAATCAAGCGATAATTTAGAGCAAAAGGCTAAGTATAAAGTATGTTTTAATACTGATGTTTTTAGTAACCAAATAGAGGTTTAGTATGATAAGACTGCTTAAGACAATAACACCATTATATTTAGCTATTTTTTTGTCTGGTTGTTCATCTGTTGCATTAATGTCAGCACCAATTATTGGATATTCACAAAGAAGCATAAGTCCAAAAGCAACTAAAGAACAACAGCAGCAAGTTAAACAAGAAGTTATGCAACTTCTTGAGAAAGAATATAAGCAACCATTTAAATTAGAAAGTTTTGAATATAAATACCAAACTCATAACCGCCCTGGGTCTTTTGATTTTTCCCAATATGGTTCATACTACTTTAAAGTACAAGCTCCAGACAACCCAATTATAGTTATGGATTTTAGAATTGATGATATTAATAAATCATCAACTAATGAATTGATAGAGGATTTTAAAAAGAGGCAATTAAAAAGCGTTTATTGTGCTGCTTTTCCAGCATATTATCGACAGTCTATAGCAAATAAAACGAAGGTATTGCAACCATATACTAAGCAGACAGAAAAATTTTGTGATAGTAGAAATCAAACGAGCTTTCATAGTCCAAGAAATTACTACTTAAAACATCAAGATGAATATAAATAGAATTGGCTTTTTCATTAGCAACTAAATAGCGAAACCAATCCCTTTACACGAAAATAAAACTTATAAAGAATAATTCTCAGGTTTATGAAGCATCTAAAAGTATACAAACATTTTAATGACAAACATTATTCAATACTTTAATATGTAGTTAGAGCTGCTCTGCAAAGATTAAGCTCAACGATATAAAAAATGATCATTTACTTGTTAAAAAAGATAGGAGTTTTATGATATCTAAGTCAAATTATAAGAATTACCCTAAAGAAGTTCCAAGCCATATCAAAATCCCTGAGATCACTTTAAGTGATATGCTTAAAATAGTAGTTGAAAACTTCTCTTCTCGTGAAGCTTTTATATGCCAAGGTCAAAAACTAAGCTTTAAACAAGTTGATGAATATTCTGATATGTTTGCAGGATACTTACAACATAAATGGGAAGTAAAAAAAGGTCAACATATCGCCATTATGTTACCAAATTTACTACAGTTTCCTATTATTATTTTTGCATTAATAAAATTAGGCTGCGTTTTCGTAAACATCAACCCGCTTTATACAAGTAAAGAAGTCAAGGGAATTCTTAAGGATTCAAAAGCAAAAGGAGTTATTGTACTTTCATCGTTAGCACATACTGTGCAAGCAATTGCTGCTGAATGTGAAGACCTTAAGCATATGATGGTTACACATATCGCAGATCTATATTCAACCCCAAGAAAACAAATAATTTCTTTTGTAGCTAAATATATTAAAGGTATGAAAGATAAATACTCAAAAGATAAGTTTGACTCGTTCTCTAATGCCATAAAAGCAGATTATAAACCTGACTACTCTAAAATAGAAGTGGCTCCCGATGATATGGTAGCCTTACAATACTCTAGTGGTACAACAGGTACACCCAAAGGAACTATTCTTTTACATAAGAATATCGTTGCTAATATATATCAAATCAAAGCATGGACAGAAGGCTTTAATATTAAACTTAGTGAACAAACTGTATTAACTGCCCTACCTATTTATCATATTTTTAGTCTCACAGCTAATTTATTCCTTTTCTATTTTTCTGGTGCCCTACAGATTCTAATCCCAAATCCAAGAGATATTAATGGTCTAGTAAACCAAATGAGAAAAAGCAACTTCTCAACTATTTTTGGGGTTAACACCCTTTATGTTGCGTTACTAAATAATAAAAAGTTTAGAAAAAGTAACTTCCCTAATTTCAAGCTTTCTATAAGTGGTGGGATGTCAACCGTCAAAGCAGTAGCAGATGAATGGAAAAAAGTTACAGGTGTGAATATCAAAGAAGGCTATGGCTTATCTGAAATGTCACCTGTTGTCACTGTAAACTCACTCGAAGATTCTGAGTTTAATGGTACAGTTGGATATCACCTACCAAATACAGATATCAGAATATATGATGAAAAAGGTAATGAACTTCCTCAGGGAGAAACTGGTGAAATCTGGGTTACAGGGCCTCAAAAATCTCCTGGATTTTGGAGTTTGCCAGAAATCAACAAAGAGCACTTTACTGATGATGGCTGGTTAAAGACCGGAGATATGGGATACATTGATGAAGTAGGACGCTTGGTTATCTCAGGAAGGATAAAACATATGATTATTGTTTCAGGATTTAATGTTTTCCCTAAAGAAATTGAGTTAGCTCTTATTGATAAACAGGAAATACAAGATGCTGCTGTTGTAGGTATACCTTCGGTAGAGACTGGTGAAATGCCCTTGGCATTTGTAGTACTAAAACCGCACCAAAAATTAACAGAAAAAGAAATTATCTCTTACTGTACTACTAAGCTTGCACATTATAAACTACCCAGAAAAATCATTTTTAAGGATGAACTTCCTAAGAATCCTGTTGGAAAAATAGATATTAAATTGTTACAGGAAGAAGCTCGGAAGTATCAGTAGAAGGTTTTTAAAGTTTTGTTTAAGGAGTTAAAAGATGTTAAATAGTATATTTAATATAATGTACAAAAAGGCTAGAAAATCAATGCCTACAATTTCTAAAACTGAGCAAACTGCATTAAATGCTGGTGATAGCTGGTTTGAACAGGATATTTTTCAAGGTAAACCTGATTTTGAGAAACTCCATAACTTACAGAAATTCAGCTTATCAGAAGAAGAAAAATCTTTCTTAGAAAATGAAACCACACAACTCTGTGATATGTTAGATGACTGGAAAATCAATTATGTAGATAAAGATCTAACAAAAGAAACTTGGAAATTTATAAGAGAAAAAGGTTTTTTTGGTCTAGTTACTAGCAAAGAGTACGGAGGCAAAGGCTTTTCAGCAGCAGCACATTCAGAAATAGTAATGAGAATTGCGACAAAAAGTGTTACTGCAGCAATCACTGTCATGGTACCTAATTCTCTAGGTCCTGGAGAGCTTCTGCATCATTACGGTACAGATGCACAAAAAAAATATTACTTACCTCGTTTAGCTGCTGGTCAAGAAATCCCTTGCTTTGCTCTAACAGGACCAACTGCTGGTTCTGATGCAACATCTCTACCTGATAAAGGAGTTGTTTGCTATGGTAAACATGATGGAAAAAAAGTCCTAGGTATTAGACTAGAAAATATTAATAAACGTTATATCACATTAGCACCTGTTGCAACTTTAGTTGGCTTAGCATTTCAATTACAAGACCCTGAAGGTTTATTAGACGGTGTTGGTGAAGAAGGTATCACTTGCGCGCTATTACCCCATGATCACCAAGGATTAGAAATTGGTAAGCGTGGATTCCCATTAGGTCAAGCTTTTATGAATGGTTATATCAAAGCTAAAGAAGCTTTTATTCCTATAGACTGGATTATTGGTGGGCAGAAAATGGCTGGTGAAGGTTGGCGAATGCTAGTGGAATGTTTATCTATTGGCAGATCAATTTCTTTACCTGCGTGTGGTGCAGCTAACACACTTATGTCGGCCATAATCACATCCGCATATAGTAACGTAAGAGAGCAATTTAAAGTGCCTATTGCACACTTTGATGGTGTCCAAGAGAAATTAGCTGAGATTGGTGGTCTGGCATATTTGGCAAATGCAACGCGCGAATTTACCGTATCTGCTGTTGATGCTGGTATCTCACCATCAGTTGCCTCGGCTATTGCTAAATATCATTTAACTGAAATGGGTCGTACAACCATTAATAACGCTATGGATATTCATGGTGGACGAGCGATTATTATGGGTAAAAATAACTATCTAGCTATTCCATATATGGCAACACCAATAGGCATTACTGTTGAGGGTGCAAATATCATGACACGTAACTTAATGATTTTTGGTCAAGGAGCTATGCGTTGTCACCCATACATACGTGCTGAAGCTGGAAGCTTGATGAATTCAGATAAAGAGATTGGACAAAAAGAGTTTAGTAGCCTTATGAAAAAGCATATTTGTTATACGCTTGGTAATAGCTCTAGAACTCTTTGGTATGGTTTAACAGGAGGAATTACTGCTACAGGATATCAAAGTAAGTTTAAACACTATTACAAGTATATTACCCACATGAGTACAGCGTATGCATATATTAATGATTTATCACTTATTGTATTAGGTGGCGGATTAAAAAGAAAAGAAAGATTATCCGCGCGTCTAGGCGACATAATGAGTTATTTCTATATGGCTTGTGCTGTATTAAAATTTTACAAAGATACAGGTGAACCTGAAAGTGATGACGCTTTTGTCCATTGGAGTTTACAATATTGTTTGTACCAAGCACAACAAGCTATGTTGGATTTATTTAGAAATTTTCCTATTAAGATTTTAGCTTTAAAAATGAAATTTTTTGTATTTCCATATGGTAAAAAATTCAAAAAGCCTTCTGATAAACTTGAAGCTGAAATCTGTAAAGAACTTTCTACAAATAGTGCAACACGTAACTGGATGAAAACTAGATGTTATATCCCGAATGATGATCAAGATCCAACTGGCAGAGTTGAAAATGCTTATCTAACAATACTAGAGACTATACCTATTAAACATAAGGTTATCCAAGCTATCAAAGCGGATAAATTACCAAAAATAACTTGGACAGCAGTGACTGAAGAGGCTTATGCGCAAAAAATTATCACTTCTGATGAGTTAAATAAAATTAAAGAAATGTTAGCTAAGGTTAATAACGTCATCCAAACCGATGAGTTTGACGATTATGTTTTAGGACCTAAAAACGCACATCCTGAATGGCAGAAAGAAAAAGTAGGAACTGAAGATAAATAAAGGCAACCACGTAGTTATACATAAAATACTTGAAAATGCGGGATTTATATCAAAGTATGGTCATAAAACACATAGACAAGAACTGGTCATTCCGGACCCTGATCCGGAATCTCCTAAATAAGTGGAAAATGTTAGCAATTGGATTCCATGGTCAAGCTATGGAATGACATAGTAGTTTTATGGTAAATTAATTATAGTTAATTTAATTATGATTTCCTAACAAGGAGAAGAATATGTCAAATTTAGAGCAAAAATTCAATGAAATAGTTCAAGCAGTGCGTGACGCGACTATTGATTTTAAACCAGATAACAATCAAAAGCTAAAACTCTATGCTTTTTACAAACAAGCAACTGAAGGAGACATCCAAAGCAAAGCTCCATCTGCGTTTAGGATGGTAGAACGTGCAAAATGGATGGCATGGAATTCAGTTAAAGGAATGAGTAAAGAAAATGCTATGCGTGAGTATCTAAAAGTTTTTGGCTCTGAATATTTACCCGAAGAAGATGCCTCAATTCAAGAAGGTAGTTCTGAACCAACTACTACAGTAAAACCAGAGCCTGTCTCTAGAGAGTCTCAACGTAAAGCTATTGACAAAATTGCTGTACTTGGAGCTGGTGTTATGGGCTCACAAATTGCAGCCCATTTTGCTAATGCTAGATTTCCAGTAGTGTTATTTGATTTAAAATCAAAAGATGATGAGCCAAATTCTATAGTCAATGAAGCATTGCAAAAACTAACTAAGCTTAATCCAGCTCCTTTTGGCTCAGAAGACTCTATTAAATATATAACCCCAGCAAACTACGATGATAATCTGTCTCTTTTAGAAGGCTGTGATTTAATAATCGAAGCTGTTGCAGAGCGTTTAGATATTAAAGAAAGTTTATATGACAAAATTGCTGCTCATATTAGCCATGATACTGTTTTAGCAAGTAACACTTCTGGGCTAAGCATTACCACCTTAGCAAACTTTCTTCCAGAAAATATAAAAGTAAATTTCTGTGGAGTGCATTTCTTTAATCCTCCTAGATACATGCCTTTAGTAGAATTAATTCCTCATTCTAATACAAATACAGATGTATTAGATAAATTAGAAACATTTTTAACAACAAAACTTGGTAAAAACATAATTCGTGCTAAAGATACACCTAACTTTATAGCTAACCGTTTAGGCGTATTTTCAATGCTAGTAACATGTCATTACACAGAAAAAATGAATATCCCTCTTGAAGTTGTAGATGACCTAACTGGTAAGAAGCTAGGTCGTGCAAAAAGTGCTACTTACCGTACAGCAGACTTAGTAGGACTAGATGTACTTTCGCATGTTATTGAAACTATGAAAGACAACTTAGAAGATGGTTGGGAACAGCTATACCAAACTCCTAGTTGGATCAAATCACTGATTGATAAGGGCTCACTAGGACAAAAAACCAAAAAAGGTCTATATATCAAAGAAAATGACGGTATAAAAGTCCTAGATTTAGAAACACAACAGTATCGAACTTCTGAGAAAAAAGCCGATAAGGAAGTATCTGAAATCCTTGCAGAAAAAGATTGGGGTAAAAAGCTAGAAGCATTAAGAAACAGTAAAAACACTCAAGCTCAATTTGTATGGGCATGTTTTAGAGAAATGTTTCACTATGCTGCTGTCCTGGTTGGTGATATATGCAACTATCCCAAAGATATGGATTTTGCTATCCGTTGGGGCTTTGGATGGAAACAAGGGATATTTGAAATTTGGCAGCTAGCTGGATGGCAAAAAGTTAGTGGCTGGTTAAAAGAAGAAATATCTGCTGGTAAAACTTTATCTAATCAACCATTACCAAGGTGGGTCGATAAACTAGAAACTGGAGTTTACGCCGATAATAAAGAATTTAGCTTTACTGATAATGAGTTAGTGCTGCGTGATAAATTACCTGTATATCAACGCCAATTATTTCCAGAGATGGTTGTTGGTGAGCATAGCACACTTGATATTGAAAGCTTATTTGAAAATGAGGGTGTCAAATTATGGCAAATTACTGACTACAAAGGAGTTGGTATTTTATCATTCAAAAGTAAAATGTGTGCAATTGGTGATGATGTTCTTGATGGGATATCTCAAGCAATCGATATTGCTGAAGAAAAATGTCAAGCAATGGTTATCTGGCAAGAACAAGATGTTTTTTCCGTTGGAGCAAACCTAGAAGAGTTTGGCATGAAATTTATGATGAATGGTAAAGAAGCTATAGAAGCAATCATTCGTAAAGGTCATCAAATAATCACACAAAAATTACGTTATAGTAAAATTCCAGTTGTTACTGCAGTTAAAGGTTTTGCATTTGGTGGCGGGTGTGAAACTATTTTACATAGTGATGCTGCTGTTGCTGCATATGAAAGCTATATCGGGCTAGTTGAAGCTGGTGTTGGAATTATCCCTGGCTGGGGCGGGTCAAAAGAAATGGCGCAACGTGCTAGCCAAGCTCAAGACCCGTGGAAAGATTTCGAACGACGCTATAAAAATTTGGCTATGGCACAAGTTGCTAAAAGTGCCTGTGAAGCTAAAGAAATGGGCTTTTTACGCGAAGATGATATGGTGGTAATGAATACTAAAGAAATTCTATCAGTAGCTATCAAAAAAGCTCAATTAATGGCATTTGTTGGCTACCAACCTCCTTTAAAACAAAAAATTAAAGTCTTTGGTGAAACGGGGGTTGCTACAATTAAGGCTTTACTTGTAAATATGCGTGATGGTAATCAAATCTCTGAACATGATTGTAAAATTGCTGTAAACCTTGCTGATGCAATGTGTGGTGGAGAAATTGAAAAAGATACTATGGTTTCAGAAGACTGGTTATTAGAAAGAGAGTTAATTAACTTTATTGAGTTAGCTTCTTCAGAAAAAAGTGCTGCACGCATGCAACACATGTTAGAAACTGGTAAGCCATTAAGAAACTAACTTTAAGGAGTACTCGCATGAGTGAAAATGTATATATAGTTGCTGCAAAACGCTCTGCTGTTACAAAAGGCAAAAAAGGTGGTTTTGCAAAAAAACGCCCTGATGAATTATTAGCTGATGTTCTACAAAAAACTGTTGCTGAATCTGGTATTAATCCTAAAGATATCGGCGATATAGTGGTTGGTTGTGCTATGCCTGAAGCTGAGCAAGGGCTAAATGTTGCTAGAATTTCTTCACTTTTAGCAGGGTTACCTGATACAGTCCCTGCTTTTACAATTAACCGCTATTGCAGCTCTGGCTTACAATCTATTGCTATTGCAGCTAACGAAATTGCTCAAGGCAATATGGATGTTGCTATTGGTGCTGGTATAGAAAGCATGAGTATGATTCCATTTGGTGGTAATAAAATGTCTTTTAGTAAAGAAATTTTTGCCAAAGATGAGAATGTAGGTATTGCATATGGTATGGGAATTACTGCTGAGAATGTCGCTAAAGATTGGAACGTTTCTCGCCAAGAACAAGATGCTTTTGCCCTTCAAAGTCACCAAAAAGCAATCTATGCTATCGAAAATGGTTATTTTAAAGATGAGATTTTACCGATAGATGTAGATCATCGTAAACCAAATGAAGAAACTAGCGAAATCATAAACCAGAAAGAAACTATATCCGTAGATGAAGGTGCCCGTAAAGATACCTCACTTGAAGCTCTAGCTAAATTAAAACCAGCTTTTGCAGCAGGTGGTTCTGTAACAGCTGGAAATAGCTCGCAAGTATCTGATGGTTCTGCTGCAGTAGTTTTAGTTAGCGAGAAATATCTCAAAGGACACAACCTAAAACCTCTAGGTAAATTCTTAGGATTTGCCGTAGCAGGAGTTGATCCACGTATTATGGGGATTGGACCAATTAAAGCTATCCCTAAGGTACTTAAGCAAACTGGTTTAACAATCCAAGATATAGACTGGATTGAACTAAACGAAGCTTTTGCTGCACAATCAATAGCTGTGATCAATGATTTAAAACTTGAGCAAGAGAAAGTTAACCCCTGTGGTGGTGCTATCGCTCTTGGGCATCCTCTTGGTGCAACTGGCACTATTTTAACTGTAAAAGCCCTTCACGGTTTACGTCGTACTGGCAAAAAATATGCTATGATTACAATGTGTATTGGTACAGGTATGGGGGCTGCAGGTATTATTGAAGCTTGTTAGATATTTCAAAATTTCATGTGTGTGTAGTGTAGTGACAGCACACTGTGCTGTCTAATAATTAAAATAGAAATAAATGACAGATCAATGATCTGTCACTACATTAATATATTTTAGAAAATAATTAGAGAAAACAGATGATAAATTTAGATGATTATAAACCTATAGAATTCCCGTGGGATTATACCTGCTTTAGCTCAATAGATAAAAACCCTATTGGGATTCAACTACCCTTATACCATATTGGAGAGCACTTTTATACTAAGTTTAAGTGCTTACCTCACCATGTAGGTTGGGATAATGTTATTCACGGTGGCGTGATAGCATTACTATGTGATGATATCCTTGGTAAACACGTGTTAGAAGTTAGTAAATCATTTTGTATGACACGTAACCTAAATATAAAGTATCTAAAACCCACATATAGCAAAGCAACACATATCTTTAAAACTACTATTATCCGTAAAGGTCGTACCACAGTATGGGCAAAAGTTGATATTTACAATGAAAAAGGTGATTTATGTACCTATGCTGATGCAGATTTTGCCCTTTTAGAAGAGCAGCTTGCAAAGCACAAAGATATAGCTAGTTATAATATTAATGACTTAATCTCCCACTCACAACCAAAACTATAATGATTTAATTTAAATATCATACTTAGCTACCAAAATTACCATATGTAAGGAGGCTGTTGCAAGCTGAAATTAGATGGATAGGAACAGGCAAGATGGACAAGTTTCTATAGATAATCTTAACTTATTGCCACTATTGGTATGTTTACCTTTTTGCGATTTTTAAAAAGTATTGAAAATTAATATCTAATACCAATTCCAATATAAATTGGTGCATTTATCACAAAGGAGTTTATGACTAGGTATGAAATACAAAGTTAGAAAGTAATAATATGTGTTGGAAGTGGTATAGATTCATATTACACTATACCCGTGTTTTATTCTTATATTTACAATTTTATTAATAATCGAATTAGCCTCAGCTATAGAAGCTACATGTATACTTTTTCTATGAGAGAATTTAGTAAGCTTTGAACCATAATCGCATACGACTAGCAAATCATTAAAAAGGTCTCTCAGTATAGTTATATTATAATATTTGGTCTCAGTTTCTAAAGAAATCATAGGCTTCTATCTATTAATCACTTCTTTAATTTTTTTCACTACTAAATACACTAACCTGTTTTTATCCATAAAAGTGTAATAAAATTCTTATGAGAAAAAATATTTAAATGCTGTGACATAAATATCACACCATAAGTTATTCCAGTTCTACACTGGCGGAGAGGAAGAGATTCGAACTCTCGATAGCTGTTAAGCTATACACGCTTTCCAGGCGTGCTCCTTCAACCACTCGGACACCTCTCCAAAGAAATACAAAGTATACAATAAAATTTTTTATTTTCAAACCTTTATAGAGCCATAACTACCGCAGATATAAACATCAATGCAATAAATAGCACTTTTAATAACCCTGGAGATATTATCCCTAAGTATTTAACTGCTAATAAACTACCAACTACAGAAAATGGAATAGCCGATAAAAGCAAAGGTATACTTAAATAACCAAAGGTATCAGGCACATCGACATTAACTCCATACACCAACGTAACAGTAGCGATGCTTGAGCTAATAACTACACACACGCTTGCAATCGAGATGGCTTTTTTTATATCCACACCTATCTTTATAAAAAACATAGTTACAAAGGTTGTGGAAGTAGCAAGTATACTTAATACACCACACACCCCACAGATTGGGTAGGCAATTTTTGATGGTAGTTTCACAACTTTACTATCATTATGTAAAATCATCCAGATACCACTTAATACAAGTATCACAGAAAAAATATGCTTTAATAAGCTCGTATCTATATGCTTAACAATTAATCCTCCTATCACAGCACCTATGGCCAAAGCTATTAAATAATATCTTAGCTCCCCAAACTGAATATTTCCTTTACGTTGATGCTTATAAGTAGCTATCAAACTCAAGCATATAGACATCCCGCAACACGTAGCCAATGCTATTTGCATTGCAGAACTTGGACCATATATATGAACAATAATATAATAAAAAGCTGGTGTTGCTATCAATCCAGCTCCGCCACCAAGCAGTGTAGATATAAAACTAGCCACAAAACCCACTACAGCTCCTAATATAATCAACATTTTTTTACCTTTAAAGTTTTATTTGAGATAGTTGTAAACCGTTGCTCGACTAATACCTAATGCCCTAGCAATATAATAACTAGCATTTTTACCATCTAACGCTCCTTGATTTTTAAGCTCTAAAATTAAATCTTTTTTTTGTGCACGATTTAAATTATCTAACAACAAGTTTTTATCTATACAATATTTTTGTACAAAACCATTTACCTTTTCATATAAAGTATCCTTAAATAGATTTTGTTCACCTTTTGCTATTTGATTACCACCCTCTGGCAAAAACATATTTATTAAAGCTTGATACTTATCAAAAACAGAAACATCTAAATTTATACATAATGCCCCTACTACAATATCTTTATCATCTCGAATAACAGTAATAATACATTTCATCTTCCGTCCATCATAATTTAGCTTCTCATAAGGGCCAATTACAGATAATAATTTGTCATAAGCTTTAAAATCTATATGATCTAAATATGATGGATCACCGACTTCTCTTCTAGATATAGAATTAAATATTGCTTCTATTCTATTTTTACTTAGGTCATGAATAACAACCTCAGCAAAAGGATAAAGAAGCTTACTTATCGCTTGTGCAATATCACTATAAGATCTTAATTCAACACGCATTTCTTCATACTCAAAACAACTATTTAAACAATATATTCTAATTTAGACATTATTGTCAATATAAATAAATAAAAATAGTTTAGAATATAACAACAGCTTGCTATAATGAATCTATTAAACTTTTAATTTATATAAACAATATATAGTGAGGAAAAATTATGATGAAGAAAAAATTACTTACGATAACTACACTATTAGCAGCTTCTGTAGCACTTACATCATGTACAGCTGAAGCTGTTGCTGTCACAGGTTTAGTTTTAGCCAGTGTTGCAGTTGGAGCTTTAGCATATGAGTGGATGGAAAACCCAGATGCTTATAACGCATATGCAAAAAGTAGAGATACTGTCTTTTTGGCTGTTCAAGAAGTATTAAAAGAAAATAACTATACCACTACAGAGCAAACAGTTGATCAGAAAAAATCTGAAATTAAAGCTGTTTCTCCTAGTGGTGACTCTATTAATATTGTAGTCCAATCAGCTAAAGATAATAAAGATCAATCAGCTATTTATATTAAAGATGATAGCAAGGCTAATGCAACTATTATACTTAATAAAATTAATAAAAAACTTGCAGAAGCAAAATAATAATATTGAGGTAACATCTCTTTGCCAGCCTAAACAAAGCATTTTGAGAGCATTTTTGATACAGTTAAAGACATATAATTTTAGGTTGCAACAGGACCCTAATCCCCTATTAGATCATACTCTGTTGACTCTGTAATTTCAACAGTAGCAAACTCACCTACTTTTAAACCTCTCTCAATTGCATCGCCAACGATTACCTGACCATCAACTTCTGGAGCGTCATATTTAGTTCTTCCAATAGCGTAATTTTCATCTTTATTAATAGAATCTATAATTATCTGCTGTTCTGTACCTACGAAACTTTGTAGCTTATTAGCACTTATTTGAGCTTGTAAACCCATAAACTCATCTAAACGTTGTTGTTTAACTTCTTCGGAAATAAGATTGTCAAAACTATTTGCCTTAGCTCCTTCAACTTCTGAATATTTAAAACAACCTACTCTATCAAGTTGTGCCTTTTCTGCAAAATCTAATAAATGCTCAAAATCTTCTTCTGTCTCACCTGGAAAACCAACTATAAATGTACTACGAATAGTTATATCTGGGCAAACATCACGCCATTTATTTATTCTGTCTAAAGTTTTCTGTGTATGTGCTGGTCGCTTCATTCTCTTTAAAACTTCTGGTGATGAATGTTGTAGTGGTACATCCAAATAAGGTAGTATTTTCCCTTGAGCCATCAAAGGCACTATTTTATCAACATGCGGATATGGGTAAACATAATGTAATCTTGTCCACATATCTAAATCACCTAAAGCTGTAGCGAGATCTAAAATATTACTTTGATACTCTTTATCCCTCCAAATACCAGATTTATATTTGATATCCACACCATACGCAGAAGTATCTTGGGATATCACAAGTAACTCTTTAACTCCAGCATTTTTAAGCTTCTCAGCTTCTTTCATTATATTATCGATAGAACGGCTTTTTAGCTTACCACGTATATCTGGGATAATACAAAAAGTACAAGTATTGTTACATCCTTCTGATATTTTTAGGTATGAATAGTGTCTTGGAGTCAATTTTATCCCTTGTGGAGGCACTAAAGATACAAAGTCATTAGCGAAAATAGGTGCATGAGTATGCACAGCTTCAATCAGATTCTCATAATCTTGTGGACCCGTAATACTTAAAACTTCTGGATGTTTTTCTTTGATAAGTTCAGCCTTATTACCCAAACAACCTGTTACTAAAACTTTACCATTCTCAGCAATTGCTTCACCAATTACCTCTAGAGACTCATCTATAGCTGAATTTAGGAAACCACAAGTGTTAACTATAACCATGTCGGCCATTTCATAGCTTTCAACCAAATCATAACCTTCAGCTTTTAATTTAGTTATTATACGCTCAGAATCTACTAAATTTTTAGGGCACCCAAGACTTACAAAACCAATTTTAGGAATTTTAATCATACTACTTATTTAAATAAAAAAATTATGAGGGTTATTTTAGATCAATTTGATAGAAAAAAATAGTTGAAGATTAAATTACATTTGAGCTATTGGTTGAGAAGAGTCAGATTCATCACATTTAACCCCAAAATCAAGGTCTGTTCTTCTATCTAAGTAATAAGCCTTTTCAGATGCTTTATACATACATGCATCGTTTAACCCACCTGTACAGAATTCATCATAAAACTGAGTTGGCTCAGCAGCTGGTTTTAATTTACCATAACTTACTACACACATTTGATCTTGATTTACATTTCTTGACAACAAATACTTATATACAGCATCAGCACGCTTTTGACCAAGATTAAAGTTGTACTTCTCGCTTCCTCTAGGGTCAGTGTTACCAGATAATTTAAGCGGCTGGTCTGGGTGAGCAACTAAATAATCTGCTGTTTTGTCTAAACATGCTTTTGCATCGTCTGTTATATCATAACTATCAAAGCCAAAATATACTGATCTACAATTAATTTCCATCAACTCTTGCTTCATCTTTTCTACCTGCTCTGAACTCATATTCTCAGAACCAAATATCTGTGAAGACATTTCTAAAGCCTGTGAGCTATCAACGCCAGCATACTTATCTTTTATAAGACTGCTATTATCTGGTCTAGTACTAGAACAGCTAGCTAATAATAAAACTGAGCTTATAGCTGCTAATCCTAAAATTTTATCTCTCATTAGTTATACTCCCATATTTAAGTAACATTATCAAAATTTGTAACATTATAATTCCCACTATCATCTACATATTCACCACCGTGGTTATCTGCAGATTCAAGGGTGCTAATAAAGCCTGGCCCATCAGTTTCAGTAAGCTCAGAACCACTTAGGTCAGCATTTGCATTTGGCATCAATTCTGGTCCTTGATACCAAGCACACCCGCCAAGTAAAACAAATGTAAATAATAAAAACACTCTCATTTTCATTTATTAGCCTTAAAAATTTTTAGGTGACCAACTCGGAGACTGAACAAGAGTTTGTGTATCTCCAATACTTTCAACACTAAATTGGTTTTCTCCGTCTAATGATACCATATCCAAAGAGTTATGTCCTTTTGAATTAGTAGTAATATAAGCTATCATATCACCGAATGGGGAAACTGTTGGTGAGGCATCTGCTTTACCATTAGTAAGTGTAGTAATATCACCACTAGCTAAATTAAAGCCGGCTATTTGGGTACCTGTTGATCTAGCTTGTTGATACATAAACACTATATTTTTACCATCTGGAGTATAGTTAGGCTCATAAGCTTGATATATCTTACTACTTAATATAGAAGACTGCGGATATTTAGAATCAACAGGCGCAATATATAGGTTTGGTCTTGTACCCCTATCTGATGTAAATATTACACTCTTACCATTTGGCGAAAACTTAGGTGCAGTATTTATACCATTTATAGTTAATTGCTTTAAAGCTTTTGTTACTAAATTCAATATATATATGTTCGTCTGCTCTGAGTAACCTTTTGATAACGCTAGAACAATCTTACTGTCATCTGGTGAATATGCTGGAGAGCTATTTATTCCTTTATAATTAGTCACTTTTGTAACCTTACCAGTTCCAATCTCAAGTCTATATACACCCATGCTACCACCGCTATAACTAGAGTATATTATAAACTTACCATCATTTGACCAAGATGGTGTTGCTATAGGGTTATCGGTTTGTTTTAGTACAGTATGTTTATTATAACCATCATAATCAGAAATAATAAGTTCATAAACTCTACCATATCTTGCATAAGGGTTTGTTACCTTAACATATGCCAACTTAGTTAAAAAGAATCCTTGTTCTCCAGTAATCTTTTGATATACATAATTTGAAATCTTATGAGCTAAAGTTCTCATCAAAGAAACGTTTATATTGCTATAAGTTACAGACTGTATGTAACTTGTGTTATTTCTTTTAAGAATCTGTACTTCTACAGTGTAGTTATTATAAGAATTTTTTGTATACTTAGTAAATACAACATAATCAGCATTAATATTTTTCCAAGGAATTTCATGTTTATCTTTTATTTCATACTGTATACTGGCATTACCTTTTAGCTTGCCATTATGGTTAAAATCTGATAATACAACTGAGTTCACATCTTGAGGAAACTGGTCTATTACATTATTACTGATCAGTGACACTAGAGGTTTTTGGATTACTCCAGTTGTAACTTCTGCGACTAAATCAGCATATAAATTAGATATTAATGAAGTTAATATCAAAAAAATTACAATTATTTTTCTCATAGTGCTCATAACCCTTATTTTTAATTCTAGTAACTAAACCTTAATTTTAGATTTTCACTCTGTATTATTTGCTTAGCTCTGCTGTTTGAAACCTCTGGGGGTGTAGTGTTCTTAATAGCATCAATCATTGATCGGTCACATCTGTAATCACCTGATGCTCCAGTTAGTTTAATAAATTGACCATTTCTAATAATAGCATCTGGCAAATTATCAATGCCTCTACATGGATCTTTAATCCAATTTGCACCGATTCTATCTTTGTATTCAGAAACATAGCTACCTACCGCTAATTGTGCTTGCGTTTGTTCTTCTTTCTCTTTTGCTGCAGCTTCTGCCTGTGTTTTAGCTTTTGCCAGTCTCTCTTCACGGGCTTTACGTTTGGCTTCTTCTTTAGCTGCTTTTTTTGCTTTTTCTTGAACTTCAAGCTTAGCTTTTTTCTCTTGCTCTAGCCTAAGTTTTTCAGCTTCAGCTTTACGTTTAGCTTCTTCTTTAATCTTCTTTTGGGCTTCAATTTGGGCTTTTTTCTCTTGCTCTAATCTAAGCTTTTCAGCTTCAGCTTTAGCTTTTGCTAATCTTTCTTCACGCGCCTTACGTTTGGCTTCTTCTTTGGCTTTTATAATTGCTTGCTCTCTAGCTTTATCTACAGCTTCTCTAATTTTACGTAGCTTTTGCTGCTGTTGTTCGTATGTTTGAATCTGATTGTTAAGTTCACCACTTGTTATAGAAGTAGCTTGTATAACTTGCATCTGCTTAGAAGCCTCTACACTCTGTGCTTGTAATCTCACAGTAGAATCAAATTTAAGCAAACTTATATAAGATAATACATATAACATCACTACTATAACTATATGTATAATTACTGCCTTAATTAAAAAAGGATTGTTATCTATCTGTTTTCTAAAGTATTCTAAAATTTTACGATAATTAAGATTTGCCATCTTCTGTGACTAACCCCACTTTATCAACTCCAGCTTTTTGAATAAGAGCCATAGCTTTTACTACCTGACCATAGTTTGCATTACTATCACCTCTTACATACACAGGCTTTCCTGGATTTTGTTTAGATAAATTAATTACCACGCTCGCAAGCTCTCTAGATTTTAATGGCGCTTTAGGGTTACTAACCCCCTGATTAACAAAATACGCTCCTTGATTATTTACAGTTACAACTATTGGCTTACTATCTGTAGAGGGAATTTTTTCTGACTTAGTCTTAGGCAAGTCTACTTTAACCCCTTGAGTTAAAATAGGTGTAGTAATCATAAAAATAACCAATAGTACCAACATAACATCTATATATGGAACTACGTTGATGTCTATCATTGGTCTTTTTTTTCTAAAGAACTTTTTATTTCTTCTTTTCATAATAAAAGCCTTTAGTAGCTCTCTTGACCGCAGTGTTGGTGCTGCTCTTTAACCAAATTATTATTATGTGCTTCTTTCAACAATAAGATACATAAATCATCTTGGAATGATTCATAAGTAGACAAAATGTCATCAACTTGATTTGAAAGTCTACTATGACCAATAACAGCAGGAATTGCGACAAATAAGCCCAGTGCTGTAGCTATCAAGGCCTCAGCAATATGCGGAGCCACTACTGATATAGTAGCCTGCTCCATACCGCCTAAAGTATTAAAAGACGACATAATCCCCCAGACTGTTCCAACTAATCCTATATATGGAGCCACAGCAGCCATAGTTCCTAAAGCTGGAAGTTTTTTTTCTAACTCTTTAGCTTCTTGAGATATAGCTATACTTACAGTTCTTTCCATGCCTTCTAAAATTGTTTCTCCTTTTAAAACCCCAGTATCTTTAAGGTTATTATACTCTCTCAAAGCAGAACAAAAAATTATAGATTTACCAAAAATGTTTTCTTTATGTTGTAAGTAATATTCATATAGCTTTTGAATATGGTGCCCTGCCCAAAAAAGCTTATCAAACCTGGCTTGTTCGTGTTTATACTTCTTTACACGACTGTTAACTTCTAACATTATAGCCCATGAATAAACAGACATAGCCACCAAAGCTAACATTATCAATTGTACAATAAAATTTGCGTGCCATATTAACTGAATCAATGATAACGAGTTATCTTGCATAAATTTACCCTAAAAACTTTATGTTTATAATTTTTATAAATGCTAACAACATTATACGTAAACTGATATAAATTATAAATACTTTAATTTACTTATCAAATTATAGTTTAATATTAATAAATAATTCTGCTATTATTTTAGTTACCCAACAAAAATTATTGTATTAAAAAATGTTAAATATAAAAAAATCCAATAAATCTCTTATATTTTGTTTAGCAAGCTTTGCTTTAATATCATGCTCAAACTCTCAAGGCGACTCATTTGGCTATGCTTCACCTCCACCTACTCAAAGAGATATGTACTCTAACGAAGCAGGACCCTTACAACAACCAGGTGGTGTAGCTGCTGAAATAGAAAGTGAGCAAGGAAATCCTATGGATGATTCAGACTTTACAGTAAGATACTAAGATTCTGCATCAATTATTTTTTTACCATCTACATTTGAAGATTCATTTAGGTAATCATTTTCTGTTTTTTTCTTATATTTATAGTGAGAAACTGGTCCTGAGAGTGCATAACCTATCATTATTAAATAAAGGAGTTTCTCAGGCATAGTAAACAACATCAAGATTATAAGTATAAAACAGATTACATATAATTTACTGATATTACCTTTGCCATCACTATCCTTAAAGCTTCTAAACTTAATATCACTTATCATCATAAAAGCTAAGTACAAAGCTGTAAATGAAGTTAATAACACTGTAACAAAAGCGTAGTCACCTACAAATGTTTCTTGGCCTAGCCAGATAAGTCCAGAAATAGTAACAGCCCCAGCTGGACATGGCATACCATAAAAATATAGCCTCTTTTCTATTAAGCCTTCTTCTGTAAGCTCTTTTGGCTCTTGCTGGGTATCAAACTTAGCCAACCTAAGAGCTACCGCCAACAAATACAAAAATGAAATCGCCGCACCTAAAGGACCAATATTATGCAAACTCCAAAAATATATCACTAATGCTGGAGTCGCTCCAAAAGAAACAACATCAGCTAGGCTATCCAATGCTGCGCCAAACGCTGTTTGAGTTTGTGTATAACGTGCAATCCTCCCATCAAAAGCATCTGCAAATCCCGACAAAAGCATATAACCAGCACTTGATATAAATTTGCCTTGGAAAGCTGCAATGATTGCTAAAAAGGCAAATAACAAACTAGCACTAGTAAATAAGCTAGGTAGTATGTACTTTGATTTTTTCATATCGATATTTTCTAATAACCACATAAGTATAACCTCTTATTTCTTCGTCAAATCTGGTCTTAAGATTTTAGCACCATGTAAATATATGTGGCTAATTTCTTTTTGATCTTTGTTAGTATTATAAGTCAACATTATCCTGATACAAAGATCTAAAGCATCTTTAACTTTCATTTGTTGACAATCTAATAATGGTACATCTACTAAGCCTAACTCCCTTGCAGCTACAGCAGGAAATTCTGAACTTATGTCAGATGTTACTGTAAATATAATATTTACTATATCCTTATGTGCTACAACATTATCTTCAAGCATTTTTTCAAGCAACTCTTTGGTAGCAACCAGTACATCTTCTTTTGTGTCTTTGTTTATAGTTGTAGCACCTCTGATAGATCTTTGCATAATCTATACCTTAGTAAATTTTTGTTTTAACAATCTAGGTAATGGAAAATAAACTTCCTCTTTTATGCCTTCAAAGTCTTCAACATCAACATCTTTATCACAAATATCTGATATTTTAGCTACTATTTCCTGTACCAGATACTCTGGTGCTGACGCTCCAGCACTGACTCCACAAGTGTTTTTGTTATTAAACCATGATCTATCTATATCTAAAGGATTATCAACTAAATAGGAATCAACACCCTCTAATTTAGCAAGCTCTCGTAATCTGTTTGAGTTTGAACTATTATGAGAGCCAACCACAACAAGTATATCTATATATCCTAACATTGCTTTAATTGCTGCTTGTCTATTTTGAGTAGCATAGCAAATATCCTCTTTTTTAGGACCTTTGATGTTAGGGAATTTTTTGTTTAAAGCTTCTATAATATTTTTTGTTTCATCTACAGATAAAGTTGTTTGTGTAGCATAATATAAGTTATTTGGGTCTTTAACCTCTAGTTTGGCAACATCGCTCTCACTCTCAACCAAGTATATCGCTCCTTTTTTGCTACGATATTGTCCCATAGTTCCTTGAACCTCCGGATGCCCCTTGTGACCAACTAGTATACATTCAGCATCATTATTGCTAGCTGACCTAACTCCTCTATGAACTTTTGTAACAAGTGGGCAAGTTGCATCATACAATATTAGATTTTTTGTAGCTGCTGCTTGCTCAACTTTAAGTGAAACACCATGAGCACTAAATATACACACTGAATTATCTGGAACTTCATCTATCTCTTTAACAAAAATAACTCCTTTTTTCTTAAGCGAGTCTACGACAACTTTATTATGTACTACCTCATGTCGTACGTATACTGGTGATTTTTCTACTTCTAAAACTTTCTCTACGGTTTCTACTGCTCTACTTACACCAGCACAAAAACCACGAGGATTAGCCAACAGTATCTTCATTTAGATCTTCCTCATTTTTTGCAATACCAAGGATTTTTGCCTCAAACACTATTATCTGGCCAGATAGTGGATGGTTAAAATCAACCGTCACATCATCATCGCCAATTTCAGTTATCAGACCTGGCAACTTTGTACCATCCTTTTGGCTAAAAGAAACTATAAGCCCCTCCTCTAACTCTATACTTTTAGGAAACCTAGTTTTTGGAACTGAGTAAATACTCGCTGGATGCTTCTCACCGAATGCTTCTTCTGGCATTAAAACCACCCTTTTACTAGTACCTACTTCTGCTCCTATAAGCTCATTTTCAACCTTTTCAGTAAAACATCCTTGCCCCATTTGAAAAACAAAAGCACGATTATAATTTTCTGTATCTTCAGCTATAGAGCCATCTTTTAGTCTAAATTTAAAATGCATTTTAACAAAACAATCTGTAGTTACTTTCATTACAAAAACCACATTAAAACTTTTTTCAACAAGATACCATATTTATGTAGTTTAGTCATCTTATTGATATATAAATTAAGTTTATGCTGATAGAAACCACCGGACTCCAAAATAAGTGTTATAGTACAAAATACTGGTGTCACATAGTTTGACAACACTGACTTCTTTCTCTACTCTTAATATTATCTTATATCACACACCTTTAGTTTTCTTAAAATACAGTAATTATAAAAAAGGGGAAAGGTAATGAATAAATACATAGAACAGCATTTAGAAAAGCATGAAATTTTAGAATACAATGCCGAAGTTAGCAATTGGCTTTTCCTTATCCCAGCTATCATGGCTTTATTTTTCATTTTGGCAGGTACAGCAGAACCAAGAACTGCAGGAATGATGTATTTTATAGCTCTTTGCTACATTTTATACCCTTATGTTATCAAAACATCTACTGAGCTTGCTATAACTAATGAGAGGATTGTAGGAAGAGTTGGTTTTCTACATGCTAAATTTTTAAATTTAAGGTTTAATCAGATTGAAAGTGTAAAACTGTCTCAAAGCCTTTTTGGTAGACTTTTAGATTATGGAGATATCACTATTTATAGCTCAAATTCTACTAGATACAGGTTTAAATTTCTCTCTAACCCAATAGCACTTAAAGCTTTTATAAGTGAAAAAAATATAATTAAGAACTTTAATTCTAATATTTAAGTGAATATTATGACAAAGGTTTAAACTTACAATACCTACCTTCACATGTATGACCATCTCTTTATCATTCTTACTTCATACTGTCAGTAACATAGTTGATGACGGGATATATAGTACACAATAAACTTTCACTGTTTTATTCAACAATTTTTATAAAGACTATTTTAAGGCGAACGTTTATAGTAGAATTATTAGTTAAGAAATAATTTTAAGTTTTATCAGTATGAAAAACTATATACACATTTTATCTATAGCACTTCTATCAACACTCCTAATAAGCTGCGCTTCTATGGATAAAGATCAAAAACCTATAACTTATCCCACTCTTGACTCATGTACTCCAGACTTACTTCAATCTCAACAATCCTTCATATGCCTAAAAAGAGTAAAAGGACCTGACTTCATAGAGACAAATATTAAATTTAGTGCAGATAGCTTTACTTTAAACGACCAAGCTAAAGAAACTCTTAATAAATTATATGCGTACCTAAAACTAACTGGTGATACTAACTTTGTAATCAAAGGGTACGCTGGAAAAATAGACTCTAAACTAATAAAACATAATGACCTGCTGACAAAACACGACCTTCGCCTTTCTAAAGATAGAGCTTCTAGCGTCAGAGAATACCTAATAAACAAAGGTATAAAGCCTGATGGTATCGAAATCCAAGCTTTAGGATACCAAGATCCTATAGCCCCTAATGACTCTAATGCCAATAGAGAAATAAATCAAAGAGTAGAGATAACCCTTAAGAGTAAACTTGTAGATCAAGTTGACAACATTAATGACCGTATCAAACACGTTAAAATTAGTAATTATACAAAATTTTTCTCAAACATTTATCTACTTAACGATAATCAAGTAGATGAAATGGCTAAGATATATGACAGTCGTGAGAAAAGACCTGTTTTGGGTATTAATTTCAAAATCTTTGCAAATAAACAGTATCCTACTAGAGAAGACAATAAAAACTTTAGTATCATCTCTGAACCAAAACCTATAAACGCGTATAACCCTGATAAAAAAGTGTATAAAATAGGGTCAGCTCAATACAACTATACCTATAAAGGTATAACTGCTCTTACTATCACCGATCTTAAACAGGAAGCTTCTGTAGGTGACTACGTAATTCCAAACGACATCGTTTTTTCCAATCCACTACCAGCAGAGAGCTTTAAAATGGACAGTAAAATAACTGCTAATGTAATGCAAGATATTATGAATACGGGTACATTCTCGTTTAGCTACAATAGTATCTTAATCAACAAAGGAGCCACTGATGGTCTAAAACTTGGTGCTGAAATGATACTTTATGAACCAGAATCAAGAGCTGATGGCTATCCAGTGCCTCCAAAGTACATTGGTCATGGCTTTGCATATCGTCAATCGGACCATTATGCCCTTGTTTTGATAGTAAATTCTCTCCAAGAGATCACAAAAAACTCTATGGCTACTACAGTTTTGTAATGAAAACTACAACAAAAAATTGTCTAATACTAGCTATATCTCCTTACTTTAGTAATAGTCGCTTTAATGCAGCTATTAGTAGCAATATTGATTTGGATGATTTGGTAAATAGCCCTTCACACTATCAAAAACAATTATCTCTTCGTAAAGAAACTTTAGATTACTTAGTAGAGAAAAAATATTTACCATATTTGGACAAAGTTAATAAGTGGCTAAGCAAATCAAGCAACTCACTGATAACATATTTTGATAAAAAATATCCTTGTGAACTAAAGCAAATTTCTAATCTGCCTATAATATTATATTGTTTGGGTAACGTTGATTTACTTGATACTTACCAACTAGCTATTGTCGGGGCTCGTAATCACACTAGTTATGGAAAAAATGTTACACAGAAAATTATTAGTGAACTAGCTTATCACAATATAACTATAACCAGTGGCTTAGCCTATGGTATTGACACTCTGGCACACCAGTACGCTTTGGAGAATAATCTTAAAACCATAGCAGTTATAGGCACAGGTATTGATGTTATTTATCCTAAATCTAATACCACCTTATACCAAAATATTTTATCTAACCAAGGTCTTATTATTTCCGAATTTAACCTTGGAGTAGAGCCTCTTAGACACAATTTTCCACAGAGAAATAGAATAATTAGCGCTTTGTCTAAAGGTGTTTTGGTAGTTGAAGCAGCACAAAAAAGTGGCTCTTTAATTACTGCTGAGCTAGCACTTGAGCAAAATAAAGAAGTATTTGCAATTCCTGGAAGCATTTTTAATACCTCAAGTAGTGGTTGTAATGAACTAATAAAACAAGGAGCAAAATTAGTTAGTAATGCTTCTGACATCCTAGAAGAACTAAATATCAATAATAGCCCTAGAATTATTAATACGTTGGATACTATAGAAATTAATGATGAGCAAAAAGCGGTTCTTAATAGTATCAATAACAGTCTAACCACTATTGATCAAATCATTAACAACACTTGTTTACCTTACCATAAAATTAGTGAATTACTATTTGAACTAGAAATGAAATCTCTTGTTGAAACAGTGCCTGGTGGATACACTAGACGACAACCGTCTTAGTCTTGCTCTTTTATTGTTTGGATTAGGGTTTGTGGATCATCAGCATTACCAGGTAGCTCAGCTTTTGCATTACGAAGCTGGATACCTATATCTTTAGACTCATCAATATCATTTGCTTTAGACTCATCAATATCATTTGCTTTAGTGTCACCATCTAAGTTAGCCAAGTCAATAACTTTGCTATCATTAGAGTAACTCTGATCAAAAGCCTCATCAACCTGAGAAGCTTCATTTATCTTATCTAACTTACTCTTAAGCATCATAGGCGGTTCTACAGATTTATTTATAGACACATTCCCACTTGATGCCATTTGTGACTCCACATCAGTACCTTCATAGCCTAAAACCCCAAGTACAGCCTTATCTGTCTCTAGAGCATCACTATCTGCTTTTAGTTCTTGTTTAAGAATCTTTGCCATGCCATAGTCATAGTTTTGTAAATACGCATTACGCATAGCTATATAAGGGTCTATTGAAACTTCTTTTAAATTAGAATATGCTGGTAAGTAAGCCACCCCTTGGTTAATTTGATACGTCCCATAGATACCCCAGCTTACTATATACGAAGCTGCCGGACCAATGGGTGCGAAGAAAAATACATATGTAAGAGGATTAAACAGAGCATCCACACCATTTGCTACATCCTCTAAAGTGCCTGGACCCAAAAGTGGCCAAACAACATAAGGAGATGCTTCATTCTCATCATAGGCACCCCACTTATGTAAGGTTACAGCAAAGCTTTGATGGTATCTCATCTGCTTACCAAACCAGTCATCTGCTACATCAAAGAAACCTAAAATCCCAAAAGTTGTATTTGTTAAAAACCTAATACTATCATCACCAGCATAGCTTAACTGTCCCTGAAACATATCATTGACTACTCTTGCAGGTTCAAGTAGGTTCTGAAACATATTAAAAATTCCTGTTTGTACAGAATCTGGCATCACATAATCATAGCCTTTCGCAACTGGAGTGAGAGCATCATAAGCTTTATCATTAAAAGAATACATGCCTCTGTTATAGTTTTCAAAAGGGTCTCGCTTATCCTTTGTAGTTTTCATATTAGAACAACCACTGACTGTTATTCCAACTGCTGAAAGCAATAGTATAAAATTTGTCAACTTCATTAAGCTTATCTCTTTTTATAGTTAGTAAAAACACAACCTACCAATTATAGTAAATTAAGTCCCAAAACTCTAATAAAAATTTTCTTAACAGCTGATCTTTGATATCATTGGTTCAAGTATTTTAAAAAAATCTATAGCTTTAGTGGTCATGAATAACTTAGATAACAATGAAGTGGATAAATTTTCACGCTTAGCAAACGGTTGGTGGGATCCAAATGGTGAGCTAAAGACCTTACACCAAGTTAATCCTTTACGTTTAGAATTTATAAAACAACATACTACTCTTGATAATAAAAAAGTTTTTGATATAGGCTGTGGTGGTGGGATTCTTACAGAATCACTTGTCACAAAAAACAATAAAGTTTATGGTCTAGATGCCTCAGGTGAAGCCATAAATGTGGCCAAAGGGCATGCTAAAAGTAATAATCTGGACATAAACTATATAAACTCGACTATAGAAGAGTTTGCTGCAGTTACAAAGGATCAGTTTGACCTTATTACATGTATGGAAATGTTAGAACACGTTCCAGATCCTGAGAGTGTGGTAGCCTCAATATCCAAACTTGCAAGGCAAGGAAGTTTATTTTTTGCTTCAACGTTAAATAGAAATCTCAAATCTTATCTACTATCAATAGTAGCTGCTGAACATATTTTAAAAATGGTTCCTAAAGGCACTCACCAATACAGCAAATTTATAAAACCATATGAGCTAATAAAAGTAGCGGAAAAATATGGTTTTAAACCTTTAGAAATAATTGGCATTCATTATAATCCTATTACTAACTCTTTTAAATTAGGTAAGAATACTGATGTTAACTATATAGTAGCTTTTGAAAAGGTGTAAAATGCAATATAACTATTTTCATTATCCAACCGATAAACTACCTAACTACGGAAGCGTTGTATATTTTGCTTATCGTAAACTTAGTGATGATAAAAAAGAAAAACTTTACTTATTGGATCAAATAAAATCGCAAATTATATCTTGTACAGAGCTATATAATAATATTGAAGTTGCTAATGAAAAAATGAACTGGTGGCTAAAAGAAATAAATAGCTTAAAAAATGATAAAACCATATTTTCACCACAATTAAAAAAATTAGCTGAAATCTTTGATAAAAACACTTTGTATAAACACTTAATAGTAGATATCAGCTATTCGCTAGAAAATAGCAGCAAAACTGAGAGGGACTTTTATTCTCATATTTACAATAATTTCTTAGGTATAGAAACTCTTAAAGCTCTTTTTTTAAATGATTTTAATGATGTAAATATTGATGATATAAAACAATTAAATGCTAATAATGAAATAATTAGACATATTTTTTGTATACCTAAACATTTTTATAATCATATAATTTTTGATGAAAGGATAATACCTAATATATCTAAAACCGAATTTGATCAAATTGCTCTACAATGGTTAAATAATTACAAACCAGTTAAACTAGATAAAAAATATAAACCTCTAGAAAAGATAAATAAAATTCACTACACAATGCTCAAAAAACATCTCAAAAAAGTTAATAATCCTTTTAAGGAAGCTATAGCCTTTAGTCCTTTGGCTTTATTGTTTTATTCGATTTAGAAAGTTATATTGTAATTTCTTAAATTGTAGTCTCAAAGTTATAAAATGGAACTGATTAAATGGACTCGCTTGCTGGAGCAGTGATGCTTCAAAGAGCAAGTTGTTATACTTAAATAACAAACCTAAACAGTCCACAGGAGTCTATAATGAATATTACAATATTAGCTATAGATATTGCAAAAAATATTTTCCAATTACACGGCAACGATAAGTTTGGTAAATGTGTTTATAAAAGACGCATAAAAAGAGATAGTTTGCTTCAAACAATCGCTAATATCCCAAAATGCACAATTGTTATGGAATCATGTAGTGGCTCAAATTATTGGTATAGAGAATTTACTAAAATCGGTCACACTGTCAAATTAATATCCCCACAATACGTAAAACCATTTGTGAAAACAAATAAAAATGACGCTAATGATGCACAAGCTATAGCAGAGGCAGCTAGTAGACCAAGTATGAGATACGTTGATGCTAAGAGTATTGATCAACAAGATAACCAATCTCTACATAAGATGTTTATTATTAGAGTATGGTATTGCTATAAATCAAGGCCATTGTTGTTTAAGTAAAGCTATACTTGAAATACTAGCAGATACAAATAGTCAGCTAACAGCTTTAACAAAAGATTTCGTACGAGATTTATATGATGAGTTTTTATATTTGGGTAAAAAAGTAGAATTATATAATGTTAAAGTTAAGCAGCTAGCTAAATCCCAAGAGCCATGTCAAAGGTTATTAGATATTGAAGGAATTGGTGAATTATCTGGCACAGCTATTACTGCGATATTAGGTGATCCTAAGAACTTTAGAAATGGTAGACATTTTGCTGCTTTTCTAGGCTTAATCCCTAGACAAAGCTCGAGTGGCCAAAAAACAAAATTGCTCGGTATAAGTAAAAGAGGTAATACTTATTTAAGAACATTATTGATTCATGGGGCAAGATCTGTTGTTGCTAACTCTACAAAAAGTTTATGGATACAAGAGAAATTAAGAAGATCAGGCTATTGTAAAACCCTAATTGCGGTTGCAAATAAAAATGCAAGAGTTGCCTGGTCCATATTAGCAAATAAGACAAAGTATGATATTGATTACAATTTAAATCAAGTCGCTTAATCACATAAGTAAAATGATTATTTAAAAGTGTAAAACTTGCCTAGGATAAAACTTTGTTTCAACATGTATCGTTTAGAATACTTAAGACTGATAAGTTATTTTAGGCAACAAATTTAATTAAGGCACTTAAGATGCCAGATGTATGTCAGTGATTATACTTTTTAAATAAATTTATTAATGAAATAAAAAAAGGAAGAAAAAATGGTTATCTAAATTCAAAAAAGTATTGATTAATCAAGCGAGTCCATGTATGTTGAAAGAGAGTTCCAGAAGTAGTTTATTATATTTTGACGAACAAAAAATTTATAAGGAACTAAAAAATGTAAGTAGAATAGTAAATATCATTCTTTTATTCCTATTCCTTAAATTCTAGACTGTATTAAGTTTCAAACACTTCGTTACATGTGACACCAGTTATAGGAGTTGACGTTCCACTCTCACTATAACTATTAGTGTATCCTAACCAGTCCATATCATGAAAATCATCAATATATACTCCGCCATCTTGTCTTAGAAAAAATGCCGCATCCCGACCAGGATAACTATCCTCTACCTTATTACCCGGAGTTGGAGAAAGGATTGAAGCTAAAATCCCATAACCACTTGGACACGTAAAAGTAATTGCACTTCCAGTATTTACCCAAGTAATACCTGTAACCTCACCGACTCCACTTGGTGCTATCTGAGAATAATTACCGCCTACCATAGTCATTGTTGGTACGAAAGCGTCTCCTGTATTGATAGGAATAGCAGCTGCTACAGCTCCAGAACCACCTGGCGGTGTAGCTGTTAATGTTACAGTATAAGTTGTATTATAATTATCAAATGTTACATTTGTATAAGCTGATGTAGGTGCAGAAAATGCTGCCGATGATGGATTTGAACTCCACTGTAGTGTCCAAGCATCAGTTATCCCAGTACCTGCTAAATCTACCGATAAGGAATAATCTAAAAATCCAAATCGAGAACTACTTAATCGTGGTGCTACAACTGTACCAGTAGTTATATTTTTTGTAGATGTCGTTACTACTTCTCCATTTACAGAAACCTCCAAAGTTACATTATAGGCTGTATTTACGTTTGGAAAAAGATAATCTATCTCTTGACCTGTACCGATTTCAGTACCATCTACTTTCCAAGTAAAGGTTGCATCATCTGGGATACCTGTATCTGTTATATTAGCTATAAATTTATAGTCTAATACAGAGCCCCCCATAACCTCAGATTCTATTTTAGCTTTACCATAATTAATATTTACTGTTTTTACTAAATCAATTTTTTCAATAGAACCATCTGGATTTGTTAGTGTCCCAGAAATACCAATCTGATGTGAACCTACTGAATTAAATATCCAGCTGGTTGGATTAGAGTCATATGTACAATCACCATTACATGTTGCTAAATCATTATCACTTAACTGTTGGTCTGTAGCAAACTGACCATCTGACATAACCCAAGTTATGTTATATTCTGGCTCAGATACAGCCTCTTGCTTTAGTACCTTATCCACAGATTTGCCTACTACATTTGTATATCTAAGCAGGTCAACATTATCTAATTCTATACTGCAAATTATACCTTGACAATCTGTTAATATCTGCTGCTCACTGTGCTCCTCCTGTGTGCAGCTATTTAACAATGAAGCTAATGCCAGCATAATAGCCATCGCTCCTATTAATTTTTTATTCATAACACAGCCCTCCTTATTGTAATCAGCAAATTTATTTTTATAAAAATTATTAATATATTTTAAATTAAAAAAAATTATTTTCAAGTTAAATGGTGGTATATGCTTAAGTTTTTAAATTTATTTTTAGTTTTATTTATATTTATTAAAAATTTTAATTATTTTTAAATTATGAATAAACTGTTATGAGATAAAACATAACTAAGGAAATGTTATTAAGTAATGCGTACAGATAAAGAAGATAGTAATGATGGAAGCATTAGTCAATCTATAATATTAGATTATAACAGCTTATCAGGTAAAGGAATTTTAGAAAATCTTAAAGGTGAAGCTGAGAAGAGCACCATAACCGAACTAAATCTTTCAACTTGTAACATTGGAAACCAAGCAATAAAAGATATCTCTACTAATTTAAAATATTTAAGAGTACTAGATCTTTCAAGTTGTTACATTAACGACCAAAGGCTCAACGTTATAGCTATAAACCTAAAACATTTAAAGTCACTAAATATTTCACATTGTAAATATAATATAGAGAGTGGTTTTATCGATCATGAAATAACAAATCTTATTCCAAAATTAAAAAATTTAAAAATATTAGGATGCACAGATGTTAATTATCATAATCAAATCTCAAGACACCTTGCTTCTAATTTCCCACTTTTATTGCTTAATAGTTCAGATTGCCGTAATTATTTTAATAAGCAATATCATATATACTCAAACCAATAAGAACTAGACTTTACTTTTTTTATAAACATACTTTGGGTTGATAGTATCTGCTAAAAGCTTGTTTTCAAAGTCAATTCTAAGCAAAATACCTATTGTGTAACACATAATCAATAAGCTACTACCACCATAACTTATAAACGGTAATGTTAAGCCTTTTGTGGGCAATATTCCTGTATTAACTCCCACATTTACAAATACCTGAAACCCCATCCAAAAGCCTATACCATATGCTAAAAATGCTTGATAATATCTCTTTAATTCAAATGCTAATTTAGCAATGTTAATAGCTTTTAAAACTATAAACAAATACACCACCAATAATATCATTAAACCAACTATGCCTATCTCTTCAGCTATAACTGATGTAATAAAGTCTGTATGAGCTTCTGGTAAAAAAAACTGCTTTTGAACACCATTTCCTAGCCCATCACCAAACCAACTTCCTCTACCAAATCCAATAAGTGCTTGAACTAACTGATAACCTGAGCCGTTGGCATTTTCCCAAGGATCTAAAAAACCTGTGATTCTATGCATACGATAAGGTGAGATAATCACTAACATAGCAGCCATAATTACCATAGCTGCTAAAAGTAAACCATACCATCGTACTTTACTACCTGCAACAAAAAGCATTCCTAAAACACAAATTGATATAACCACTGTTGAACCAAAATCAGGTTGCATGAGTAAGAGCATCGCTATACAACCTAATAGAGTTATAGGTACTAAGATACCTTCTTTAAAATTCCTCATTTTCTCAAGGTTTGTAGCAACATACCCAGAGAAAAATATTATTGCTAAAAGTTTAGCTAATTCTGCAACTTGAATATTAATAATTACCAAAGGAATCCAGCGTCTTGCTCCATTAACGCTTTTACCAACTCCAGGCACTAATACAGCTACTAGCACTATAAGCATTATAAAAAAGAAAGCGTTAAAATTTTTCTCATAATTTTTTGTCGGAACGAGTAAAGCTAATAAAAATAAAAATATCGACACAATAGCAAAGAAACCTTGTCGGATCGAATAGAAAAAGGGATTATTATAATCATCTAATGCAACAACCATTGATGCAGAAGTTACCATAATCCACCCAAATGCAAGTAACCCTAGCATTATAAAAACTAAGGAAATATCTATCTCAAGTTTTGCTCTGACTCTTTCTCTCTTTGCGTTCTGTTTTGTTAATAAAAGCTTTAATCTATAGAGCATTAAGTTAATTTCCTAATTACTGTTTCAATTGTAGAACTAATTTTTCAAATACTTTGCCACGTTCAGCATAACCACTAAACTCATCAAAACTAGCACATGCTGGGGATAACAATACTATATCACCACTTTGAGACTTTTGTTGTGCTAGAACAAAAGCATCTTTCATGTTATCACAAAGCTGATACTCACAGTAGTTACTAATTTGCTGTTTAATATAATGTTTATCCCTACCGTATATGACTACAAATTTCACAAATTTTCGTAAAACCTCTTCCATCAAGGTAAAATCACCTCCCTTAGCGATACCACCCAATAGGAGAATAATATTTTTACTAACTGTAATACTCTTTAGTGCTGCTATTGTAGCACCAACATTTGTTCCCTTAGAGTCATTAATATAGCTAACATGATTAATCTTATCGACAAATTTACAGCGGTGATCAAGACCATTAAAAGTTTTTATTATCTCAATAGATTTATTGGTATCTACACTTAGTTTTTCTAGGATGTTGAGCGCCACTACTATATTTTCTAAATTATGTAGACCATACAATTTTGTTTGTGTTATATTCAGTAGTTTTGAAGAGCCGTTGTAGATATTATTATCTACTAAAGTATATTTTCCAGTATACTTTAAGCCTTTACCCTCAATATCATACATAATAAAATCTTTGCTAAAATTCGCTAAATTTAGCTTCGATTGAGTGTACTCGGCTAAATCTTTGTATCTATCTAGATGATCTGGGGAAATATTAATCACGCACCCGATTGTGAAATTTGCTTTTTGTAATAAATCAATTTGAAAGCTTGACAATTCTATTACACAAAAATCAAACTCATCTGCTAACTTAGAAAGTGGCGATATACCAATATTACCAGTAAGGATACTTTTATGACCTAATTGGTTTAAGACATAGTTAAGTAGTGTTACTATTGTACTTTTACCATTAGAGCCAGTAATTGCTATAGTTTTTACATCTGTATGTTGTATTTGTTTATAGAAGATATCTATATCGTTAGTTAATTTATCCTTATAGTCCTTAAGCGGGTTATATGGGTGTTTATTCGTTGGGATGCCAGGGCTTAATGCTATTAGATCATAACTGTCCAAATCATAATTTAGAAACTCTTGATCACTATGGGAAATATCTATCTTTAAGTTATTAAACTGTTGCAAAAAATCATATATAGCTTTTCCAGTAGTACCAAACCCCACTAGTAAAATTTTATTGATTTTATATCCATTAAAATAAAAGTCAGACACTATCTAACCTTAATAGCGATCAAGCCTATTAGAAATAATACCACTGAAATTATCCAAAAGCGTACTACTACTTTTGTTTCTGGCCAGCCTTTTAGTTCAAAATGGTGGTGGATTGGAGCCATTTTAAAAATTCTTTTGCCATTTCTCAGCTTATATGATCCTACTTGAAGGATTACTGAAATAGCCTCTACTACAAATAATAACCCCATGATAAAGAATATTAACTCTTGACGAATCATAATAGCTATTACACCAAGTACAGCTCCTAGCGTGAGTGACCCAACATCTCCCATAAACACTTCCGCTGGATGAGAATTAAACCATAAAAAGGCCAAGCCAGAACCACAAATAGCCGCGCAAAATACAGTCACTTCTGCCAGACCTTGTTTACCAAGGTAGTTAAATAACAAATAGCTTGATAAATTATAATTAGTTTCAATATACGCGTATATTCCTAACCCAGCAGCAACAAGCACAACTGGCAAAATTGCTAACCCATCTAAACCATCTGTTAGGTTAACAGCATTACTACTACCGTTTATAATAAAAAAAGTTAATACAGTAAAAAGCACTATTCCCATAGGGATGTATAAGTCTTTAGAAAATGGTATAGATAAATTCATTTGACCATTTTTTTCTAATAGAACAAATAAAACTATCGCTAAGATAATAGAGAAAACAGATTGTAAAGCAAACTTATGTTTTGCTCTCAGCCCCTTCGGGTGCTTAAGTACAAGTTTCAAAAAATCATCGAAAAATCCAATAGCTCCAAAAAATAAAACTACAAAAATTAAAATCCAAAGATAGATACTACTTAGATCCCCCCATAGTAGTGACGATATAACTATAGACGATAAGATTAAGACACCGCCCATTGTAGGGGTATTTTTTTTAGAAAAATGACTTTCTGGACCTTCATCACGAACTACTTGGCCAATTTGCATTTTTTGAAGCCAACGTATCATGGGAGAGCCGAGTAATAAAGTTATAAGTAATGATGTAATAGTAATCATAAGTATTCTCACAGAAACATAACTACTAAATACGTCAAAAGCCGAGAAATACTGACTAAGCCATTTAAAAAGATAGATTAACATACAATTTTTATCTGGAAATAAATTAGCTACATTATAGTATATCTAGTTTTACTTTTACAGAGCTTTAGAATTCTTAAGTTAACACTTATATATATCCAGATCCATTACAGCAAGTGCATTTAATATTTTGTCCAATAAAACCAGCTCCTTTACAATAAACACAAATAGGATGGAGTTTAGCATTATGTTCTCTACCTACAGTTATTCCTCCTTTTTGCTTATTTAAATAAAATTTAGCGTCAGATTTTTCTATAGCTTTTACCCCTTTAGAAATACGCATTTTTTCCATTTGCATAGCGCTTCTAGTAGCTTGCCCTCTATATATAGATTGAATTTTTGTAGCTGCTTTTGTCCGTGTTTGCTGTTCTTTATACCACTGTTCATTTAGCCCCGGAAATGTTGGGGTTAGGCATTCATCGTTATAATCACCCTCGTTATAAAAGTTACCTCGTCGTGTATTTATAAATCCTTGCTTTTGTTTTTTTTCATTATCCTCATTATAAAATTCCTCATTATAAAAGTTATCTCGTCTCGTATTTATAAATCCTTGCTTTTGTTTTTTTTCATTCTCTAAAATCTCCTCGGACGAAGGAAATTTATTACCGTAGAATATTGCATTCTGTTCAACTATAAGCCAATCAAGAGCTTCTTTATATGATTTAAATATCTTCCCAGTATTAACAAAATTATAGCCTAAGTCATTTAAATCATAGTATTTTGAAGTCTCTAGGTATGCTCTTATAATCTCAGCTGTACTTGAAGAACACTCTGAGAAATCCTTATAGTTCCAAAAACCTCCTCCGATTTTAAGTGAAATACAAGCTGTTTTTATATTTCCTAGCCTACAAAACTGTTCTTTTAATAACTCATCAGGAAAATCTTCATACTCAGCTCCTATTTTATTCTCATAATAACCAAAAAAATCATCACCCATCACTAATTTAATTATTTCGCTATTAGAAGAACTTCGTCTAGGAACATATGGTTTGACAAACGAACCAATCCCTGATTCCTCTAAACCTCTTATCGGAACCCAAGTATTAGTAAACCCAGCTTTAGCAGAATTTTTACCACTTGACAGATAAAAAATATACCCCTCTATAACACATATTTTTCTTTCCTTAAATGTTGCCAATAAAATATTCATTTTCCTTCCTATGTTAATTACTATTTTAAACCCCAGTCAGCAATCTAACGGATACTAAATCATCTATACAATCTGACCACCTATTAATTGTTATTATAAACTAACTCGATTAGTTACAAAATTTATCATCTCCATACCTATAGCCTCCATCCTACTAAAGTAAGAGTATACAAATATGAGAAATTCTTTATAGGTAGTAAATTTAACAAGAGATTGTTTTTTAAATAACAATGTGACGTGTGTGATACGTAAAAAAACATTATAAACAAAGAAAAAACACTATTCTTACTATCTTTTATAGCAATTTTATAATATCATCGTCTTTGTAAGGATAAAAGAAACATCATTAATTTGATTTTTCATGTGTGATTTTAGTTTTTGTTTGAACCTGAAATTATTATTACTTCGTCCATACAACTAGTCAGATTTAATATCTGGATATAATAAACCAATAAAAATTAAAGAGAATAAAATGAACAATAAATTACAAGGTACAGTTAAATTTTTTAATGAACAAAAAGGTTTTGGATTTATAACTCCTGAAAACGGAAGTAAAGACGTTTTTGTACATATTACTAAACTAAATGGCTCAACTCTTTCTGAGGGTCAACAAGTTGCTTTTGAAACACAAGAAGGTAGGAAGGGTCCTGAAGCTATAAATATTGAGGTGCTATAATGCCTAGTATTAGAGTAGATGAACGTAAGCCATTTGATATAAGTCTAAGAAACTTTAAACGTGCTTGTGAAAAAGCGGGTATAAAGCAAGAGCTACGCGACAGACAACACTACACCAAACCAACAGAGAAAAGAAAAATAGCTAAGCGCTTAGCTATTAAAAGAGCTAGAATCGCTACTAGAAAAGCTTTTAGTTATTAAATTATAGAAATCACCTCCACTACTTATATGTTTGGTAGTATAATCTAAAAATCAATCTCTTCATGCAAGCTAGAAGATGTTAGGTCTATAGCTACTCTAATCTTTTCAACTCATTGTAACCTGTTTTTTTTACCATGTTGTTTAATATGATTAATGTCCTCATTACCAAGAGCTGCTGCAAGCTAAAGTTAGAGCTCTAAGATTAGAAACACAAATCCCCTAAAAAGTTAGTAACATGGTTGATTTTACGATAAGCATTAATTTTATTGAGATCCGTCAAATGAGTCCAAGATGACAAAGTGTATTAGTTTTATATAAAGTTAGCTTAATTATACAATTTTTTGGACTGATAGGATTTTTGTGTAGTAATAATTCCTTATGATCACCCTTATCTTTATTATTCAAATCTTGTCATAAAAGGCCAGCCATAAACATCTCCTATAACCATCTTTAAATCAACAACCCTTTCCAACTAATTCCACCACTTAATATTTAAACCAAGACTTAATCTTCAAAGCTTTTTATTGAAAATAATTAAAAATTATAATTAATTACAAAACATGCTTGAACAAAAATGTAAATGAGTATAGAATTATATAATTATAAAGTTAGCTTTAATTTAGCTATCAGTTTAAGCAAACCAAAAGGAGTGTAATATAAATCATGTCAGTTAATGAAACTATACCTAAATCTCGTGTCAATATCACGTATGATATGGACGTTAGTGGTACAAAGCAGGCTAAAGAGTTGCCACTTAAGCAATTAGTTATTGGGGATTTTTCTCAAGGCTCTTCAAAAGAGAAATCTCTAGAGCTAGCAAATCGTAAAGTATATGAAATAGAAAGTAATAATCTAGATTCTGTTATGCAAGAAATGGGTATACAACTTGATATTAATGTTGAAAATCATGTCGAACCTGCTAGTGGTGTACTAAATGTAAAGATCCCTCTAAAGTCTATGAAATCTTTTAACCCAAACAGTATAGCTCAAAACATACCTGAACTTTCAAAATTACTGAAAGTAAAAGAACTTCTAAAAGAATATATTTCCCTAATTGATAACAACAGAAAATTTAGAAATCTAGTGAATAATTTATCAGCTAGCCCAGAATCCCTAGAAAGCTTAATACAACAGTTAAAGCTAGACGATAATAGTGGCTATCGTATAGAAAATTCTCCAGAAAACAAAGAGGTGTAAATATTATATGAGTGAAATAAAAGAGAAACTAGCATCTTGTAGTGATATTTTGCAAGCGGCAAATTTGGAGCCTAAAGAAAATTTTGAAATAGTCAATTACGGAAGCATTGATACTATTGAACCAACAAATTATGAAGGCAGAATGCTATCGGCATTAGCTTTTTTGCTATCTAATTCAAAAGACTCTATAAATAAGGTATCTGCTCAAGAGTTAATGGATAAAATAGATAACGTTATATGCTCTCAAGTCCAGGAAGTCTTACAAGATGATACTTTCAGAAAGTTAGAAGAAAGTTGGCGCAGTGTTTATGAATTAGCAAGTTCTATAGATAATAATAAAACTAAGTTAGCTATTCTAGATGTGGATAAAGAAGAATTAGCTGAAGATTTTGAAATGAACGCAGCTGATATATTAAGTAGTGATCTTTTCCAAAAAACATATGTTCACGAGTATGACCAATATGGTGGAGAGCCTTTTGGTTCTATAATAGGTCTTTACGAGTTCGATAAGACTCAAGAGGATATTGAATGGCTTATGACCATGGGTAAAATAGCTGAGGCTTCCCATGCTCCTTTTATAGCTGCAATCTCTCCTAATTTCTTTGGTGGTAAAGATTATAGCTCTCTTTCTGAAATAAAAGATATAGATAGTATGATGGCTCATCCACGCTTTGGCAGATGGAACGCTTTTAGAAAGACTAAGTCAGCAGGTTACATTGGCCTGACACTACCTAATTTTATGCTAAGAGCCCCATACCATCCGGATACAAACCCAGTGGGTAAAGGAGTCATCTCTAACTTTAAAGAAAGTGTAGATATTTCTAAACCTTATGAAAGCTGTCTATGGGGTAACGCAGCTGTTTTATTCGCTAAGAACTTATATAGATCATTTACAGTAACTGGGTGGTGCCAATCTATTTGTGGGCCTACTAGTGGTGGATTAGTAGAAGGTCTACCTATATATAACTATAACAGTCATGATGCTAATGCTTATGTTTTACCTACTAATTATTTGATTCCAGATCATAAAGAGTATGGTTTAGCTAAAGCAGGATTTATACCTTTGGTTTATGAGAAAAAGACTGCTAATGCTTGCTTTTTTAGTGCTCAATCACTTAAGTTGGCAGAAGAGTTTGAAAATGATAATGATTCAGAAAATAGCCAAATGGTAACCAAGTTACCTTATACATTCTCTATGTCAAAAATAGCACACTATGTTAAATGTATGACAAGGGATGTTATAGGGTCAGAAGCTGATGAAACCGTGGTTAGCAACGCTATAACATCATGGTTAAATCAGTATGTAACCACAGCACCAAACCCCAATTCTTTAACTAAATCTTACTACCCTTTTAAAAACGTGGGTGTAGGAGTAGAAAAGAATAGAGGTATGGCGGGTCACTACAAGTGTCATATTGAAATTTTACCACATATCAAATTTGAAGGTATGGACGTAACAATGAAAATAGATACGCGTTTAGACTCGTAAAAATGTAATTAACTAAATAAAACTTTAGAGGAAAAAAAATGAGACCTACAGAATGTGTAAAATACGATAGAAGAGGTTTAGAAATAGACCATTATTTTGGGTGTGCAGAAAGTGAGATGTTTATTAAAACTGAAGCCCCTTTACTATTGATTGAAAAAGGAGGACTTGAAGTAAAATCTGGCAGCGAAAAAGTAACTATAGAAAATATAGCAGGTGTATATGATAGAAAAAAAGATGATGGTACAACAACAGCTATTAGCGGTGCTATCTTAGGGTTTCATGCAAGGTCTAATCCTGGTGAAGTTTATGATTTTAAAATATGCTTATCATCAAAAACTAAGATTGAAAAAAAACAAGGTAATTCGGACTCTTTAATTGTTAAACTAAAGCCAGGAAAATTAAATAAAGAGCAAATAGCATTTAAAGATAAAGATAAAACTATATGGTTAAGTGTGTTTGAAGTAAAGACCGAACTTGAGATATCAGTACCAGCTGATGCCTATGAAGTTCATAGTGGCTCCCACCCTGGGTTACAAATTCTTCATATTCACCATGGACTTATAAAAGGTATCACTCAGATGAGTATCCCAGCAACAAATGAAAAAAACTCTCTTCAAGTTATAGAAATGGGTGATCCAACAGCAGGTAAATAACATGTCATTAATACACTGGCAAGTAGGTCAGTATTTATCACCTGAACATTTCTCTTGTCAACAAGATGGAGTGTTAGGTTTAAACACTGACATTTCTTTAAAACTTCTTAATTATAGTGATGGGTTGTTTGATATAGCTTTAGATATGGAACAATTCATTTATAATATCGTGGATTTAAAAAGCCTTATCCTGGTACTTCCTGAGTTTAAGCCGGTAGTACTAGGACATAACGCTAAAGTAGAAAAATATAATCTAATAAAAAAAAGTAACAATAATCACGTATCACTACATTTAAACATTAGCACAGAAAAAATTATTGAAAATGTAAAAGTTAATGGTACCAATATTAAATTAGAACATTTAAGCATCTATTTTTCAGAATCATTCGATAACGAGGCTAAATTTTCGTTTAAAATAATGGACCTGGAGTTTGCTGAGGATACACATAAGTGGGAAGTAAAACCAGGTTTTTTCCCTAGGCTTATAGCTTTACCATACATGTACAGTAAAGAGATATTAACCCGTATGAGCGTTTGTATTAATGAAATTAATTCTTTTATTAATATAGAGGTTTCCAAAACTAATAATTTTTGGCGCTATGCTCATTTATATCTAAAGCTTTCAGAGGTAGATAATTGGCTTAAGTCTAGTATTAATATAGAAGATCAACCCCCTATTTTATTTAAAGATATAATAAAACATATTCAAGGGTTATCTTCGATAGCATTTATTCTTAAAGGGCAAAACCCTAACTTGTTTATTCCTAACGGTTTAGATATTTATAATACACTTGAAGCTCTTAAAGAATTAGAATTTCAAATAAGGAAACTTAATCTAATAGAGCATAAAATTTGTCCTCTTGAATATAGAGAAGGTATATATAGAAGTAAAATTTTGCCAGCTAACTTCTTTGAATCTAATAATAAATATATAGTCATTGAAAGTAGCCAAAATCTAGATTCCTTAGACCTCTCTCTAATGAAAGTTTTCGCGCCTTCTGAAATTAGAGATATTGTTATAAACTCTATAAACGGTGTTGAAGTAGATAGTGTTGAAGACAACATTTCACAAAAAATATTCCCTGAAGCAAAGAAAACTTTACTTATAAAGCCTTATGGAGATAGGTGGAATGCAATACTCCATGACAAGTTAATATGCATAAAAAGCTTTCAAGAAAAAAATAATACTTTTGATAGGGTATATATAGCGTATGATTAGAAAAGAATTAACTATAAACATATTAAACTTATTATCAAAAGCCAGTGAGGCTGAAGAAGTAGCCTATATTGCTCTACCAGATGAGTTTGAACAAGCATATATTTGTATCAATGAAGAGGACTATTTAGCTGCGCAAGATATATGTATAAATATCATAAATAAAGGCTGTATAGATGCAAAGGTAATTTGTTATCTAGTTTTTTGTATGTGGTTTAATAGTCAAGATGTTAATGAATACAGTTTAATCTTAGAAGAACTGTACCAAATTTATTTATTTTTAACAGAACTCATCGACCAAAAAAAAATAAAACCGAGATATTGTAAGTCTGCTACAAAATGGCTATATAACATGTTGTGCATGCATGCAGATTTTCTAAAATCTAAAGAAACTTTTTTACCCGAAGATAAAGCGTCTATAATAGCTGCAATAAAAGTATTTATTGATCAGACTAGTAAATTAGAGTTAGATGAGGAAGAACATTTTGCCTTATTGAATAAGTTTATGCAAAAGTGGCAGGAAATAAAAACAAAACAACTAAATGATGATCTTAATGATATAGACATCTCTAGTAACCAAAATCAACAACGCGATGTTCAAGTCAAACCAACTTTAACTACTGATCAATTAGTAAATTTGACAAACTCAGATGTTCAAAATGAACTTCAAGGTAGCTATGAATGGAATAAGCTTTTAAATGAAATTAAACAATTTGATAATTTCATTATTAACAATAATTTCCTTCCTGCTGCTATATTACAGAAAAAAATACAGTCTAAAATAGAAAAATTTGATCCTTTGGTATACTTCCCTAACTTCTTTAATTCTTATTTAAATTCTAAATTAAAAGGTTTTGAAAAAATTGTAGAAACATCCACTCTACAAAACCATTACCTTTGGAGTTTATTAGATAATCTATATGAGGTAGATAGAATAAGTTTCTCTAATTTAGACTTCGAGCAATATATAAATATTATGATGAAAGAAAATACTACTAGTAGTTATCCAGAGGATGAACACGATAGGTTAGATAATGCTGAACACCGCTACAATCGTGGTATGAGCCAGCATGATGATGATGATTTTAATAACGATGATTTTTAACTTTTAAAGGCATATATGAGTACAGCAATACCTAAATATTTAGAAGCCTCTATATTCAGTCTACAAGATGATAGATCTATAGATAATGATAGCGAGAAAAAGATAATTGCTTCAGATATAAAATCTTTTGATATCAGTTTTGACATGTATGGTTTTCGTGGTGAAATAACGTTCCAGTTACCATATAACAGAAGTAAAGAACCTTTATGGGATAAGCTTATAGAGGAAGATTTTTTTGCTATTAAGCTTAAATATTATCAGGAAATAATAAAAGATAATAAATACGAAATAGATGAAAAATTCCAATGGCAAATACTGGGTTATATTGACACCTCAAAACGTGGTCACTGTCAACTAGTTGAAAAATTCGAAGCAAATTCAAGTTATTTAGAAATCTCTGTAAAATTCACAGATTCTATCAAAGCTTTTCTTAATAACCATTATATACAAAAAATTTTTTTTCAAAAAAGCTATCAGCAAATTTTTAAAGATACATTAAAAGATTTTTCTAAGATTTTTGAACTAAAACTTGAAGGCCAACTGCCACCTGAAATAAAAGAAAACAGGCCATGGTTAGCAGTAAATTGTGATAAAAGTTGTCAATGGTCATTTTATAAATATATGATGAACACTTTCCAATATTATCATTTACAGCCGTATTATGTTTATAACAATGAGGACAACGAAGAATACAAGGTTAAAAGCCTAGATGAGTTTAAACAAGATTTTGATAATAAAGATGCTTACGAGATAGATAGATTTTATATTGATAATATCTATTTTAATAAAAATTCTAGCAATCTAGCTTGTTACACTATCAATAATTCTTTTTGGGATAAAAATAACCAATCTACAAATTCGAAAGAGTTAAAATTAGAAAAAACAAAAGATTCTCCAATAAAAGCTCAAGAAAGTTACCAGTATGGAAATGGAAAAGATTTTGATGCATTTGTCAAAAAATATGAGAAAAACATTGAGCTGGATTCAAAAAATGGGAAGTCGTATGAACTTTATTTCAAGTCTCATCTAGCAGAAATTAATTTTTTGCCCATGAACACCTTAAGTTTAAAAGATGGCAGTAAAGATGAAATCAAAGTTATAGATGAATATCAGTACCCTGATTACTTTATCACGATAACACATCTTAAATATGTTAATTTGCAGATAAAAAATAAAAACGTTTATATCGAAAATCATAATAAGAGTTTAGGTAAAGATGATAAAAACCTTCATAAAGATTACTTTCAGCTAAAAGGCGACTTTTCTATAAACGTAGAAGCACAAAATAAAAAAGATATCTCTAGATACTATCCCGTATTTAAAAAGGAAAATCCAGCAATAAAAAGTTACGGCGAAATTTTTGGTGCTGATGGCGATAAGAAATTAGATTATTTTTTAGGCGTAGAAAGTAAAGATGAAATTAAAGGAAGTAAGGTCAATGATTCTTTAGTAAAAAGTTTTGGTATGAATACAATGTCTCCATTAACGGTAACAAGCTTATATTATCTAGTATCTATACCTGAAAACCTAAGTCCAGGGACAAAAGAAAAACAACGCAAAATTTCTGTGCCGTTTTCTTTTAGTAACGGTTATGGATTTATGCCACTGAAAAATAAAACCCCTGTTAGACTTAACATATTCCAAGAACACTCAAATATAGAGAGTGTAGTTTGGATGCCTATGACAGAAAATAAAAACTTTGAAACCACCGATAAAGAAAGCAAAAATACTATATTTATGGGTATGGATGATAAAAGTTATACGAAAATGGAACATTTATCCTATGAAGAAAAAGATAAATCTAAATTTTCTATCGAATCAAAAAACAACAAAATCAAAACGAACCTAAATTTTGACGCTAAAAGTTTTAATATAACTGTTTCTAGCACAGAAAAAAATAAGTAAAGAGGATAATATGAAAGCGCTACTCTGTTTGATTACTCTAGCAATAATAATTATCGTTAGTTATAAATTAGTAAGAATTTGGTTAATGAAAGTATTTAAAAAATACACCCTAGGTAAATATAGAAAACTTATATTATATATATTTAAAGTGAATGAATTAACCGCTATATATTCAGAATTTCGAAGAACACTACCTATAAAGTATAGAGTATTTAGTTCTTTTAGGCTTAAAAAAAAGGTTATTGTAACTGAAGCTATAACCTCTGAGAGAGGGTTTGAACTCACCTTGATATCAAATAATATTGTACTATCAATGAACCCTGACCAGTTTTTAGGTAATAATCTTGATATAAAAAAGATTAAAGCATTTTTTAAGTTTTTTTCAAAAGGTGTGTTAAATAGTATCATATATGAAGTTAATTTATCTAAACATCTTAGTGATACTAGTATAAACGAGAAAAAAATTAATAATATTGTACGAGTATTAACTATTTTAGCTAATCTCTTTAGGAATAAAATTTCTTTACAAATAGCTCTAACATATAGTAAAAAAATTCCTGGTGCAGTAGCTTGGGATAAATTACAAAAAGGTCTTTCTAGCTTTCCATTTTGGCAAAAATTTTTACCGGATGAAGGATGGGCAGAATCGCTGCTAACTCAAGATCAGTTAAAGACTTTGGTAATGGATGAAGGATCTAATACCCAAGAAATTACAGAATTATACAAATTCTTAATGAGCTGTACAAAAGTTACTCCTTATTTACAAAAATTATACTCTGGTCTTGAGGAAAAAACAGCGCCTAAAATTAAAGGTTTTTATTTGATTGAACAAGAAAATATTAACAGGTTTGTAGAATCAAATAATAATCTTGATGAAATTTATATGACTTCTAAAATTATTAAGTATGGTGGGTTAACGGCTCTAAGTTTAGGGATAGCAATATCCTTACCTATGGCTTATCAGTTAGAGAAACAAGAGCTTAAAAACAAGATACAGTATGGTTTTGAAACTCGCAGTTTAAAATTGAATAAATTTACTTCTGATTTATATTTTCATATTCTCAATGAGAGTTTCTCTGTAGCTGCAAAACCGACCCTTTATTTCAGAAATCATCAAAAAGATTACGACGAAATTTTTGATAATAGTCTTTATGAGAATTTCTTTAAACAACAAGAGTATACAAAAGTTTCTGCTATCAATATGCTAGCATTAGCAAGTATTAAGGATTATAGAACATTATCTTTCTTAAGTAAGAATATTCCTATAAGTAGTAATTTTTGGGCAGACCTAACAGATCTTCCTTTGTCAGTTATAATATCTTCTAATATTTTAAACGAAAGATTCGGAGTAAAAACTGGCCAAGGTCTCTTATTAAGTGTTGACATGATTAATAGTAATAAAATAGCTTTAAATAAAGCTCAAATACTTGATGAAGCTGAAAAAAGTATAACTAATATTGCCCAGACCAATGATGCAGTTGTAAGTAAACTATATACAGATATATCAGAATTACTATTTTTAAATATTTTAGGTAGTAACTACGTGGTCAACGATTCTCTGGTAAAAAAAGATATTAGAAGTTTTGCAAAAACATTATTGCTAAATTCTAACCTTGTTTTAACTTCTCAACAGATAATAGCCTTGAGTAACAAGTTAGCTATCTTAAACTCGATGATACTGTTACAAGAGTTACATAATTCACAAGATCTATATACATTTAATTACATATTAAAAGAATTTGCGAACCAGACTAAATTTTTGGGTGAAGAAGATAAAGAATACTTGATAGAACAAATTTTAATAGCTATGGATAACTTAGGTACACTTGATATAGTGCCCTATAATGACCCTTCAAAGATGTATTCTAAAAGGTACTACTTAAACGTGATTCTTCCTTTTTATAACGATTACACAGATACAATACAACTTTACGAAGGTAACAAGTTTAAGGAAACTCTAGAAGCTTTTTTTGTTAGATCAAAAAGTGCATATGAGTTAAAGTATTTAGTTTACAACTTAAATCGTATAAGAGACCAACTGGATATAGCTTCTTCATCAAATAAGGAAAGTATAGATAAATTATATAGTTTAGCTAAAACACAGCTTTTAAACAATTTGCTTGAAGAAGTAAATAATAATTTATCCTTCTTTGCTAAGAATAATAAAACTATAAGCTCTTATATAATTAGTTTGAACGCCTTTGAAAAAACTTTAAATAAATATAAAGGGATCTTGGAACAAATGGGCGATATGTTATCTAAACTTTTCTCAGATCCTAAATCATATATAGAAAAACGTGATGAATTAGAAAAAGAAATTGACATAAAATTTGATAAATACATTTCTAGTCTTAATATAGATCCTAAAATATCTACGATAGTCAGGTTGCCGATTAAACAGCTTCGAGAGGTGGCTAATTCACTTATATCTTTATACATAAATGAATACTGGACGATACATATATCTCCTATATACAACCATGTTTACTCTAAATTTCCTTTCAATGTGAACTCAACTGACGAAGCAACGACAACATATCTGACAGAAGTATTAGCTAAAGGCGGCGCTTATGATGGAGAAACCCACTTATTGAAAACTCAGTTTGCATTAAATGAGGATATTATTAGCTATTTGTATCCAAGCAATAAAAACCAACTTTTAGCACTAGAAGAAATCAAAAATACATTATGGGATAAATCAGGTGTTATAAAACCTTTAAGCTTAACAGTTACCTCTGTTAATGGATTGGTCGTAAATAGTCTAGATATAAACCCAGCAAAACCTCTAGCTTATATTGGCTTATTTTCTTATGACAATGAAGATATCTATAATATGGGAATAAATAATATAAAGAAAACGTTTAAAATCAACTGGTGGGAAACAGGTGTATGTAGTATTGAGATAGTAGATACAAACAATAACATGTTAAATTTTAAAACAAACTCTGGGAGTTGGTCTTGTTTTAAACTACTAAAGCAAGCTTCAAACAATAATGATGTATTTACGTGGAAATTTAAAGAAGGAAATGTCAGCTTTTATATTCCTTTAAATAGTTTCATGTTTAATCAATAAAATAGGAACCAGTATTTTTGTAAAAAAGGAAATAGAAAAACATATGAATAATAATATTGAAGTTGATAAAGTTGCAAATAGTATATTAACAAAACTATCAGAATGGAAAGAGAATGCTAACGCAAACTTTGTTAAATATGCACACCAAATATATGCTTCTAAGATACAAAACAAATATAGTAGTTTACTAACACCCTGCCCTAAGGGGATCTTTCTTAAGATTACAGATATCGAATATAATAACGATTCTGAATATATTGACCTTTACCAAGAGCTTCAGGTTAATCGTCCCAACTGTCAGGGTTCTTTGTTTTCTATGTTAGATACTAGCTTGATGCCATTTGGTGTCCACCGGGTTCGAAAACTTTCTGATAACTCTATAAACCTAACTTTTAGTAATAATGATAAAACATTCACTTTAGCTAACCAGCGCTTAGTTTTTTGGATTCACTCAGATACTAGTAATATTAAGCGGAGCCTGCAAATATTTAATAATCTAAAGGAAAAAGCCAAGCTAACATACTACAGTGGTTCAGTTGAATCTTGCCTGGAAGTTAATTTAGAACTTGGTCACCCCTATAAACAAAAAGTGAACATGGCTATTAAAAATAATATCTATGATCCTAGGCTCCAATTTATAGTTAGTATTGATTTTAGCGCAATAAAAGAAATATCTTTTGAGAAATTAGACTTAGAACTAAAGTTTAATACACTAAGTATTCCTGAATATGAATTAACAAAATGTTTTCATACTAATTTAATTCCTATGATGAACCAAGCTGTAGTTAATATTGAACCTTTTAAGCTAGATGGTAATGATGATATATATTGGCTAAAAACTGACTCTGAGTTAAAGTATCAAGCTTGTGAGTTACGAGGTTTATACTCAAATAATTATTTAATAAACCCCAGTGCATATCGTATTGTGTATAACGATAACCAGATTGGAGTTGAGTTTAACCAGATAGAGGAATATTTTAACACTAATATAACAGGCTCAATGTATATCGATTATAACCTAGATGATTCTTTGTATGCAACAGACACAAATTTAAGATGGTACGGGCATAACATTAATCGCTATAAAATTAATGCTATTAGCTCTATTTACAATCATTCTACTAGCGTGGATGAAATAAAAATACGGGCTCTTATCTCATTACTGAGTATCTCCGAGCTAACTAAGTGGACGGTTGATATGTGGAAACACTTATTGGCATTTTTTGACAAATTTGCCTACATTAAAATAAACTACTTATTAAATAAAGTTGAAATAAAAGGAAAGGAAATAGTATTGAATTTTATAACTGATGACGCGGTTATACAAAAGTGGATAATATTTTATATACATCAGCTTAAGCTTTTTATTAGTCATAATGTACCATATTTAGATACTAAATTAGAGGTGGGCTTTTAGAATGGAAATAAAAGAGATACCACTTAGCTACCGTAGTTGTATAAAATTTTTGCAAGAAACTTATCCTGACTATCGCTTGGATTATAAGATAAATTGGGATATGGTTACTAGCAAATACATAATCTGTAAAGTAGAGTTGTTAGATAATGAAATAATAGTTTATATAAATGCGTCATTTTTTATCCACCAAACTACAGATATGTATGATTTATATAACAATATCGAATATATAGCTAGTCATGACAAGGAGTTTGAAAAAAAGCTTTGGACTATGTGGTTTGAATGTTTTAATTACTACATGTATCCGTGTTTAACAGATCTTAATAAGTATTATTTAGATTCATCACTATTTTTTTCTTCTCTAGATTATAAGAAAAACTTATTAAGCTTGATAGAACATCAAATTATTCAACTATTTCCTAAAATATTAGTATCTGTTGATATCAATTACGAAAAAGCAACCCTTAATAAGACTTCTTTACTAACCAAAGCAAGCATTATAGAAAATGTCCGCCTAGCTATGGATATAGAGCCTAATTTGTATGTTTGTGGAGTAATTACTTTTTATTTGAAAGACCAAGAGGATGACTATAAAAATGATATAAAGTTGTTAAAAGAGAAATTAATTGAAATGTCCCAATTTTCTGGATTAAAGTTTAATAATTTAATGTGCTTAATAGACTATGGACCATTACAATGTAGCATTAATAGTAAATTACAGAATTGCTATTTGGATGGTGGTAAATATTTGGAGAGAATAATATGATTTTTAAGAAAAAATGCCTACTATTGTTAACAATAATTTTGTTATGTTCGTGTGCAAAAGACATTACAGTGGAAATTGCAACAAATAAAAAAGTAAATAAAGGAGCTCCTTTTTTTGTTCTTATCAATAAAAACGATAATATTGCTGACTTCAAAAAAATTACTCCTGACAAGCTACAAAACCAAATTCTCGAAGATGCTTCTTTATATCTATCATATTTAGTAACACCAGGTGTTAAGAAAAATATTACACTTAAAGACCAAAGAGGTGACTTTAGTATATTTTTCATGCTACAAGATGCTGGTACCAAAGTAAATAATTGGAACTATTATATAAAAGATCCTATTGATAAATTTTATAAATTCACCCTAGACAATAATAAAATAACCTTAAATAAACAAAAGGAAGAAAATTATGTGGAAGACTTGTTTTTTTAACATTATTAATGCGGTTGATGATTTTGTGCCAGAAACACAAGGTACGTTTGATATATGTAGAAATACTATATTATCAAAAATCAACAAATTAGAATCAATATTCTTATCGGAAAATGATACTACTGATAATAGCTTTTGCCATTTAATAATTTTTGCTACTGTAGCTTATTGCGACGAATTATTAAGCTTGAAAGCTATTGAACATAACTTTAATTATAAACCAATGCAAGTTGAGTTATTTAATGTTGCTAATGCTGGTGATGTATTTTACGAATATGTTGATTCTATTTTGCAAAGAAAGAAAAATTTAGACTTTATATACCTAATTTACTATTTTTTATTAGAGCATGGATATAGAGGACGTTATGATCTTAATAACCCTAAAAGGTTAATGTATATTAGGCAGTTGGCTTTTTACATAAAACCAACAATAAAGGTAACAAAGTTTGCTTTTAATCAAGATACAAAAAAAAATCTGCTCTGGGCAAAAGTACCAAAGAATATTTTTGCGTTTTCTTCATTCATAGTGTTGATAGTAACTTTCTTTGTTACACAGTACATTTAATAACCCATATGAGGATGTAACCTATGTCAGATACTTTTAACCATACAATTGACGCAGATAAAGATAGAATTGAAATTTCTGGAGAAGCACACAGCCACACTCAAAAGATAACTTTGGATTTTAAGTCAAAGAAATTAACTTTAGAAAATAAAGAATTAAAGGTTTGTATCGATTCAGAAGAAGAATACATTACCCTCCATAATGGCGAATCTAGCATTAAAATAGAAAAAAATAAAATTATATGCAAGGCATCTACGTTTGAAATAGACTGTGATAGCTTTGCAATTAACTCGAAAAAAACCGAAATTAAAGCTAGTAAGAATGTTGATATAAAATCACCTAAAGTAAATACAGGCTAGTTTTCACCAACGTTACAAGTAATTTTTATTCTATAACAATTTAATACAGGATTATTTTATGTTTGACATTAATAAGTCTAAAGCTACTATAGCTAAACTTGAAGAAGTTTATAATAAGTTACCTTCAGAGGTTGCTAAAACTATTGATTTAAATAAAATACTGGAAAAAGAAAAAACTTTCGTTGAGTATGATAATTTTCTTAGCAAAATTCCAATGGATAACCTGGAGGATATCTACCAAAAATTATCTGACCAGAAACTTACTTTTTTAGATGATGAATATACTGATGGCTTAATGGGATCTATAGAGACAGATCTACACAAGTTACTAACGTTAGCAGATGAAAACTTAAACCGTTCTCCCAATATAGAGCTAAAAGGAATATTTAACGAGATAGATTTTCAACAAATATCCAAAGAAGAGTTATATAAAATTAATTATAAAGCTTTAGGTAGAGCCATCCAAGCTCATAGTGTCGATGTTGTAGCTCCTGGAATTGCCATATTACAAAATATAGTTAATAATTCAAACGCATTATTTAATATTACCGCACCTCACATTTTTCTAGACAACGAATTGTTTCAGCCGGCTACCTCATACAACATTGAAATTAATAAACTAGGCTCTTATTTAGCCAAAAACTCAGCTATCCCTGATGTAGAAAAAATAAAAAATAGTATACTTACTTCCTTACAGCATTTTGAACAGATAAAAAATAACCCTAATATACAAGGATATGCAGATAAAAATGTAGAAGCTTACTATACTATATCAAATTTTAAAAATAATTTTAAAGGTAACATTAATGACGAGGTTAATGTTGACAAAGTAAGTACTTTAATTAATACATTAAACTCCCAAGTTACAGATGTTAAGAATCTAAAAATAAATAATAGTTTATTACTTAACCAAACCAATAGCATCAATCCTGATTTATTACAAAATTCTCTTACATCTTTAACTAGTCTAAACAATATCAATCAAAAATTAGATTTTTTAAGTACTGCAAATTGCTGTTCTGATTTTGAAAAACCAGAATTCCAGCTTGAAATAGCAACTATTGATACAAGTTTTGAAGAATTTTCTTCAAGCTTAGATAACATAAATCAACTTTCTGAAATCAACCCATTAGGAGAAGAGTTAATCGATTTAAATAGTAAAGTTTCTGATTTGCAGCAACTACTCGATACTCAAAATCTACAGAATATTGATGTAAATGATATAGATATAAATGCTAATGTGTTAAATCAAATGGACGCCTTAAGTGAGGACATTCACAATTCTTTTTGTGACTTAGATTATCCAAATATGAATTTAGACTTAGGAGTGACACCAGCTCTACCATCGTTTCTAATTCCAGACATACAAGATTTATTACCAGAACTTCCTTATGATTTACCTGTTTTAGATCAACCAACCTTAGATTTACCATCTTTAGATTTGCCAGACTTACTTTTAGACTCAAAATTTAAATTAGCTTCACTACTTAATGATTTTGGTTCATGTCCTAACTTATCACCCAAACTTTCAGACTGGTTAAATCAATTGGATACGCCTATACCATCCATAGATAGCCAATTTGGTACAGCTAAGCTAGCTGTTAATTTACTCTCTCTTAATACAAGTGTTATGGATTTGTCATTAGCTTCACCTACATTAGATACGCCTACATTAGATATACCTACGTTAGATATACCTAACTTAATGGTTTCTTCAGTTGCTATGCCTGCGTGTGTGATTGGTTTACTTGGTAAAAATCGTAGTACTACTTCTGGGTCAAAAGAATTATACGTAGTTTCTGGTGCTAAAGTTAAATGTTCTTTTGGGTCTTCTGAAATGCCTTTGAATGTACTCCCTACAGGTGTTTTTATAGAAAAATTGGCTCCCACATTACCTATTAACTTTATTCCTTACCTTAATATCCCATCATTTGGTACATGCAAAAACCCTATGCACCCAGTTGTGATGGCAACAGGTATGCCACAGCCTTGTATACCTATTGTTTCACCTTGGTTACAGTTAGCTCAAAAATCTCAAGTTAAAGGTTTGCCTGTTGTTAGAGCTAATAGTTGTTCTTATTGTATTTATACAAGCATGACTGGTAAAGTAACAATAAGTAACCCAGGACAGAAGAAAACCGTTGCAGAATAAAAAAACCAATATAATAATAGTTACCAAATTTATTTGTTCTTACATAATGGCCAAAGTTTTAACCCTTCATGCCTAGAACTGTTGAAAACTAAAACTATTCAACAGTCACAGATTTAGCTAAGTTTCTAGGTTGGTCAACATCTGTACCCTTGATTATAGCTACATGATATGAAAGAAGCTGTAATGGTATAGTAAACACGATCGGAGCACTAAATTCACTACCTGCATCTAGCTCTAACACTATACTATTATTAAAGCTAACTTTATCTTTTATTGCTTTGTCAACGAAAAGAACAAGCTTGCCTCCTCTAGCATGAACTTCTTGGAGGTTAGATAAAGTTTTATCCAATAACTCATCATTAGGCACTACTGCCACAATTGGCATATTTTTATCCACTAAAGCTAAAGGACCATGCTTTAACTCTCCTGATGGGTAAGCTTCCGCATGTATATAAGATATTTCTTTTAGTTTAAGTGCTCCTTCTATAGCTATTGGAAAATACAATCCTCTACCTAAAAATATCGTATGTTCCTTATCAGAAAAATACTTACTTATTCCATCAATTTCAGCATCTAGCTTAAGGGCTCCTAAAGCTAAAGCTCTAATGTTTTTTAACTCTTGTGTATAACGCGATAGTTCGGTATCTGAAAGTTTTCCTTTTAGTTTTGCCATAACTAATGTAAATAAAGCTAAAGCCACCAGTTGTGTAGTAAAAGCTTTTGTAGATGCTACACCAATTTCCACTCCTGCTTTAGTCATAAAAACAACATCTGACTCACGCACAAGAGAGCTATTTGGCACATTACATATACACATACTCCCTATGTAATTTTGTTTTTTACTTTTTCTTAGTGACTCTAAAGTGTCAGCTGTCTCCCCAGATTGAGAAATACTCACAAACAAAGATCCATCTACTACAACATTATCTCGATATCTAAGCTCACTAGCAATCTCTACACTACATGGAATTTTAGCGTATTTCTCTATCCAATATTTTGCTGTTAAACCAGCATTGTAACTGGTACCACAAGCAACTATACAGATATGCTGTGTTTTCTCAAACAGCTCTTGTGTCTGTTTATTGAAATGTTCTAAATAAATTTCACCATCCTCACTAAGACTTGATGTAATCGTATTTGATATTGCCTCTGGCTGCTCATATATTTCTTTAAGCATATAATGCTTATAACCATCCTTTGAGGTACTCATAGAAGAGTAATTATACTCTTCTACTTCAAGGTTTTTAGGCGCCCCTTGACTATCAAACACCTCTATATTATCCTGGGAAATTATCGCAATATCGCCCTCATCAAGGTAAGAAAATTTATTTGTAACTGGAAGCAATGACAAAGCATCTGATGAAATAAAATTCTCCTCAATCCCAACACCTATAACCAATGGAGACCCTGAACGAACTGCTACAATTTTATCAAAGAATTTCTGTGAGATTATAGCTAGAGCATAAGCCCCTTTTAACATTGAAACAGTATGTTTTATGTTTTCTATTATCGTCTTATCATCACTCCACTCTCTATCTAGTAAGTGTGCTACCACTTCTGTATCAGTATCTGATTTAAAGGCGTAACCTTCAGCAATTAGAGACTTTTTCAATTCTGAGAAATTCTCTATTACACCATTATGAACTATACAAAAATTATTTGATGCGTGAGGATGAGAGTTAGCTTTAGATGGCTTACCATGAGTCGCCCATCGAGTATGAGCAATACCTATATTACCCTTAAAGTCATCTAATGCATGAACAGATTTTTCAAGCTCTACAACTTTACCGACTTCTTTACACACTTCTATTTTATCACTTATTACAGCAAGCCCTGCTGAGTCATAACCACGATATTCTAGCTTTTTAAGCCCTTCAATCAAAATATTTGTTACATTTCTCGTTGAGTTTGCTCCGACTATCCCACACATAAATTAATATACCTTATGATTTCTTATTTGTCTTACTTAGTAACTTTTTTAACAGGCCTTTCCCATGTATCTATATGACGCTGTCTAGCTCGTGAAATAGCTAAATTATCAGCAGGTACATCTTTAGCTATCGTTGATCCTGCCCCTATTGTAGCTCCTTGACCAATATTGACAGGTGCTATAAGTTGTGAATCTGAACCTACGAAAACATAATCCCCTATTATTGTTTTATGTTTATTTGCTCCATCATAGTTACAAGTAATTACCCCTGCACCAATATTGCAATTTTGCCCTATCTCACTATCTCCAAGATACGTAAGATGTGAAGCTTTTGACCCCTTACCAAGAGTGACTTTTTTAGCCTCAACAAAATTACCAATAACTGCTTCTTCTTTAATATCACACTCAGGACGCACTCGTGCAAAAGGTCCAACTATAGCACCATTTCTAACAATAGAACCATCTATCATGCTATTTGCCTTTATCTTAACATTATCTTCAATAGTACAATTTTTAAGTATGCAGTTTGCACCAATAACAACATTATTGCCTAATTTTACATTTCCTTTAATTATTACATTTATATCTATCCAACAGTCTTTACCAACTTCTAGATTACCTCTAACATCAAATCTATTTGGGTCAGCAATACTCACACCTTGTGCCATAATTTTTTCTGCTACATTTCTCTGCCATACTCTTTCTAAATTTGCTAATTGGGCTCTATCGTTGACACCTAAGATTTCGAACTCTTCTATCGGATGAGTTACATTTATAGAAACTGAGTCATTTTTTGCAAACGTAACTATATCTGTTAAATAATATTCTCCTTGGACATTATTTGCTTGTAGCTTAGGTAACCATTTTTGCAATAAGTTTTTATGAACACAGTATATGCCTGTATTAATCTCTTTTATTTGACGCTGGACATCATTAGCATCTTTTTCTTCGACTATACCAGTTACAGCTCCAAATTTATCCCTTACTATACGTCCCAACCCAGAGGGATTATCAACAAATGCTGTCAAAACTCCTAAATCATGATTATGGGTAGTACTTACTAAGTTATCTAAAACCTCAGTTGAAATAAGTGGTACATCCCCGTAAAGTATAAGTACTTTTTGCTCCTGCAGATACGGCAAGGCTTGTAACACGGCATGACCTGTACCTAACTGCTCAGCCTGATGTACAAAAGTAATGTTTCTATTGGAAAGTGTTTGCTCAAGTTGCTCTTTTAGATGTCCATTTACTACTACAATATTAGTAGGATTTAATTTCTCCACTGACTCAATAACATGTTTTATCAATGGTTTAGAAGCTAAAGTCTGTAAAACTTTAGGTTTATTTGAATTCATTCTAGATCCTTTGCCTGCTGCTAAGATCACTACTGATAAGCTCATAAAAATCTCCTTATAATACTTTGCCACATTGTTCTAACAAAATAGTGATTATCTGGTAATGATCATCAAACATTTTATCATACATGTTTTCTACTATAGACTTTATATCAATCCATTTTGCACCTTTAGCATCATCTGCTGGCGCTATATTTGGTAGACTATTATAACCATCTAATACAAATAAACCAACGTGTGTAATAGTTTGTCCTCTTATAGAACGTGATGGATAATCAAAAACAAAATTGCCTCTATTAGCTAAAGCCAGCTGTTCTGTAGATATATCTATATTTGTCTCTTCATATAGCTCTCTAACTATTGCTTGTGCGATAAATTCCCCATGATCCAAGAATCCACCTGGCAATGCCCATAAATTTTTACCTGGAGCTTGCTTTCTTTGAATAAGTAAAACATGATTATTTACCACAACTAAAGCATCTACAGTTACAAATATTGGTTTATGTGGTGCAAATGCCCACTTAGTTTTATAGTCTACTACTAGCTGATTCTCTTCTTTTAAAAGATGGTACTGATCGGTAAGCATAAATTCCTGTAGCATTTTGTAGGTACCAGCTGTTGGATCTTCACAACACATGTATTCTGCTAAGATGGTGCCTTTATAATACTGCTTTCTAAAAGTTGTTGCATTGAACTTCTTATAATTATCAACGGATAAATAGTCCCACTCACTGAAGCTTTTTAGATAGTAACTTGATGCATCCTTTTCATGTCCTACTACTACTATGCTATCATTAAATTCGGTATGTTTATTTACATTAGCACGTAAATCATCTTCCCATTTTTGCTCTTGGTAGTAATAATCAGCCAAAGGTTCTATCTCTACCAAACTTAGATCTATACCTAAAATATCTAAATCAGCTTCTATCATCTGCTTTCTTTGCTCAAAAGAAAACGGGTTTTTTATATTAGAAGCGCAATAAGAACTTCCTATGTTTATAATTATTCTTTTACTAAGAGTTAAAGCCTTTAGAATATTATGCAAATGCCCCTTGTGAAAAGGTTGAAAACGCCCTATAAACACTGATACATCATACATTTTTTTGCCTATGTGCTTAAAACTTGTGGTGTAACATCGCTATTATATACCTGACTACCAGACGGTGCTGTTATATTAGTGTAGTTATCTTGGGTTTCAATATTACTATCTGTATCTTGTTGTTTACTTTTTTGAATAGTTCTATCATACGATCCAAAACCTATAGAGCTTATTGCTCCTGCCAAACCACCTAAACCAGACTTACTATTAGATGTGTCTGATAAACTTGAAGGCTTTAATGAACTTGAAGTAACACTAGCTTGGGCAGCTTTTGCTAAATTGATATTATCCTGACTTTTTAGTACTTGTCCGTCCAAGGCTTTACGAATTTGATTTAATAATCCAACTTCCTGATCTATATAGTTATCTGCCAAAGTTTTACCATCAGCATTAAATACCGCCGGTACAGTTACTAGACTTGATAAATCATCTATTTTGCGTATTTTTATAACAAAAACTAAATTTTTTGTATTATCTTTAACTGTTATGATATGTCCAGTTAATACCTTATCTTCTAACAATAAAATTTCATAACGGTCTGAATAGTTTTTAAAATAGCTTTCTAACAAATTAATAGTTACTAGCAACGGTTCACGAAATACTAGCTTAAGCGCTCCTTTATCATCATAAACCACACTTATAGATATTTTAGATATTTGATCAGCTACTATCTTATTCATATCAAATTTATCATTGTAATTTGGGGGCAGCATTCCTTTTTCTGCTTCTTCTACTTGAGACTTGGCAAAAGTATTATCACCATCTGGTAAGGTAAACTTAGGATCTATTAGTTCACCGTTTAAGCCAGTGGGTATTTTTAAAGATGGGTTTTCAACTACTTCTGCTCGGGCGTAATCAAGCTTTCTATTTCTAAATGGAGAACCTTCAACAGTATCTGATAAACTTTCGTAAGAAAAATCGTTCTCAACCTGATTCATCGAGCAAGCTTGTAGTAAAGTAACAAAACTTACCAAAACTACTATTTTGGCTATTTTTTTCATTGTTTAACACTAATTAACTTAACAAAATTTGTTAGCTAAATATTATAACACAGTGCTATACTTAAATATAATAAAAAGCTTAGGATATAGACAACATAGGAAGGTTATGCAAGATTTTTTATTTATATTTATACAGTATATTCTACCTCATGGTTTTGTATCACGCCTGGTAAGCAAATTAGCTAACTCAAAAAACAAGTTTATAAAAAATTTCCTAATAAATGCTGCTGTTAAAAAATTTAAGATAAACTTAGCGGAAGCAAAATACTCTGAAATTAGCAAATATAATTCTTTTAATGACTTTTTTACCAGAGAATTGGCAGATGGCTTTAGACCACTAGAAGATGATCCTAAAGTAATCAGCTCCCCGGCTGAGGGTGTACTAAGCCAGTTTGGACAAATAGATAATAGAACACTCATACAAGCTAAAGGAAAATTATTTTCTCTTGATAAGCTAATCGCAAATAGTTCTAAAACTCACTTTACTAAATTTGCAACTATATATTTATCGCCTCGTGACTATCATCGTGTGCATATGCCTATTGATGGAAAACTCACTAAAATGGTTTATATACCTGGCAAATTATTTTCGGTTAATAAACTTACTACTGAGAAAGTAGATAATATTTTCGCTAAAAATGAAAGATTAATTTGCTACTTTGATACAAAAATTGGAGAAGTTGCTGTAATATTTGTTGGGGCATTATTAGTCGCTGGAATTGAAACTATTTGGCATGGTAAGATAGCTCCTAATTACTACAGTGAAATACAAACTTGGTTTTATAACGATAGCAAATATAATCTTGAGTTTAAAAAGGGAGATATCCTAGGATGGTTTAATTTTGGTTCAACCATCATACTATTATTGCCAAACGATAATATGACCTTCACACTTAAAAACAACAATACCCCTATTCATGTTAATCAAAACTTAGCCTTTATTACTGAATAAAGTTTTACGTTAACCCAACAACGGCTAAAGATATTTGAATTACTTACTCTTTTTGACCTACATTCATTAATATAAGCTTCTTCATTTTGGTTTTCTCTGAACTGATTCTCTTGAGTTCTAAACCTAGCAGGCAATTTAATACCAAACCTTTTTGCCCATTTTCTAATAGTTACATGTTTAAATCCAAGTACTTTTTCAGCATCTTGGTAACTAAGTCCTTGTCTTTGACATTTTAATAACACCTCTTCAGCTGAACAATTAAACCTATCCTGAATTATTAGTTCAAAATTACCTGTGTATTGATTTGCCATAAATAAGTCCCCCTTAAACTTAGGTTTTATTACTGTTACAACCCATTATAAATATCGATATTATAGAGTAGTATAGTGTGAGCCCTCACTTTGATATTACAAGCTATCAAGAAATGGCTACAACTTTTTATACAGCAAATTTTAGAGTTTAATTTTAAGGGAAAAATTATTTAACTTTCAAGTTAACAAAAATTATGCCACAGCTGACCAGATTGGTTTATCCTAACTTATAAGTAGCTTTATATGTCTGTAAACCTAAACTGCAGCCCAAGCCTTTAAATTACAAAGGTTTTTTACCTATATTAGTCAAGCTAAGATACTTTACGTTAATAAAAAACAAATTGTTATTTAGGTTATTTTTAAACGGCAAAATTAAATAGATAATTTTTAGGTAATAAAAAGTTTTAGCACGTTTTTGAAATAATTGGAAAGAGTAATTAAAAAATTTTATTTAGGTGAACTCTAGCCAATAGGAATAAGTCCAGCTAAGTAAGTTTTTTGTATACAGTCATTTTTATCTAGGTATTTTGCACCATTTGAATCAGTTTTAGTTGGACATTGATTACTTGTTACACATGAGGTTAAGACTATAGAACATAAAATAATTATTGCGATTTTTTTCATAAATACTCTCCTCTACTTAGCTGTTTGTTGCTCAGTAGGTTTGTTATCAGTAGGTAACGGCTGGTATGTTGATACACATGAAGCTAATATGCTAGATATTAGAACGATTAATGTAATTTTTTTCATGATACATCTCCTCATAGTTTATTCAATTTTGAGTAGGTACTTAACAAAAAGCCTCTCACATATGTTTATTTATAACACATAACTTATATATACTCAATATTTTACATTATTTTTTGAGCATATTTAAATCTATTAATTTAGAGATATTAGAAAACCTGCTTGGATTGTTTGTGGTAGCATATTCCCATATTTCTTTATCTGAAACTATAGTAACAGTTAGCTTAGCTCTAGTTACGCCAGTATAAACTAGCTTATTTGAAAGAATTTTATTTGCTTTTTGAGGCAAAACTAGCATTACTTCATCAAACTCAGAACCTTGAGTTTTATGTATTGTCATCGCGTATGCTATTTCGTGCTTTGGTAGCAGAGATATATTTATTTTTTTAAAATCAGTACTTGAATTTTCAAAATAAACCTCTTGATTATAAACCAAACCAATATCTCCGTTAAAAACGCCTAGAGTATAATTATTTTCTGTTATCATAATCGGCTTACCATCATAATAATCAGCACCTTTTTTACCTAAAAGTTTTACTATTTTCTTATTAAAGTTATCTACTCCTATCTGAGTATTTTTATTAGCCAACAATATCCTGAAAGATTTTAAAATTTCAAAAGATTTTTTAACGTCTTGAAGTTTCGAAAGTTTGATATAATATTTATGAACAAAATCAGATAAAACAATGTCTAGCTTACTAAGTGAATAGAAGTTTATTGAACCATAAATATTACTTCTGGGATACAAATTTTGATAATTTTCATTAATTATACTGTTAGCAAATTCGGATATTGCTTTGTTTGAACGGTAATTTTTTTGTAAATATATGATACACTCATTAATCAACTCAAAATCACAGTAGCCAGTTAGTTGGCTAATAACTTTCTTAGTCTCATTAAGATTATCTCTAACACCTTTTATTTTAGTGAATTCTACTAATAAATTACCAACTTCTACTGCAGGTAGTTGATTAACGTCTCCAACCAATATAAGTTTGCAATTAGGCTTAATCGCTTGAAGAATTTTCACAAACAAGCCTATATCAAGCATAGATGCCTCATCTATAATCAAAGCATCGCAATCAGCTAGATTGTTTTTATGGTATTTAAGTTTAAAAGAATTATTTCGCACACCCAAAAACCGATGTACCGTCATAATTTCTATATCAGTTTTGACATTAAGTTGATCTAGTTCTAATGATTCTATCAGTCTATTAGTTGCCTTGCCTGTTGGAGCTAGTATTCGAACGTTTAACTTAGAATTTAAATTTATATATTCTAAAACACTTAGAAGTTTCATAATAGTAGTAGTTTTACCTGTACCAGGGCCTCCAGAGATAATACTAAAACCTCTAACAAGGGTATTTGCTACTGCTACCTTTTGGTAGTTAATAGCCTCAGACTTATCAAATAACTCTTTTAATATTTTTTTAGCTTTTTCAAAATCTAAATTTTTAAGGTCTAGTTTTAATTTACTGGATACAACTTCTGCAATTTCTTTTTCATATAACCATAGCCTTCTAAAATATAAGCAATCAAATTTATAAACTATTGGATATTCTTTACTAGCAAGATTCAAGCTTTCAATTTTTTGCTGTAACTTAGCCAAGCTTTCAAATTTATAACCAACTTTGAAGGTATCTTGTTGAGGCTCAGACCATAAAGTTTGATCTGCTATCTCAGCCAAATCTAAACAGCTATGACCTTGTCTATAACTTTCGCTTAAAGCGATTAAAAGATGAAAAATATCAGCGTCATCATTGTTTAAAAAATCAGAAATTTCTTTTGCAAGAAAATAATCTATAGCCTGTATGTCTGATAAATAGCTTTGACAGTCTTTTAAACTTTTATAAACCATTATTCTCCCCAAACAAACTGTCTAAGGTTAAAACAATTTGCTTTTCTAAAATAACACTATAAACACCGTATCCATCTTTGAAACCTCTTAAATAAAAATAATACACTCCACCAAAGTTTTTATCAAAATCATAATTTTCTAGATTTTGTCGTAAAAAGCGGTGTAGTGCTACACCATATATTAAATATTGTAAATCATACATGCTTTGCTGATTTTTTATTTTCATAGCTTCTTGATTATAGTCACTTATTTTATCACCTAGGTAATTAGTTTTATAATCAGCCACATAAAAACGACCTTCATACTCAAATATAAGATCTATAAAGCCATGTAACATCCCAAATAATCTTTGGTAATCACACTCTAAACTATTTGAATTTCTATACTTAGCTAAAACTTGGTAAATATCTTTTTTAAATAGTGATACATTCGTTACAGGCAAATAAAACTCAGCCTCTCTTAAGGTTCTTTCCATAGTTAAATTTTGTAACTTGAAATAATTATCTCTTTTATATAAGTTTGGAATATCAGCTTGTACAATCTCTTCTATCCAAGCCTTTAAATGGACAAAATCAGCTTCCTCTATGACCCTATAAGTCATCATTTGTTCTTTTATTATCTGATCATCTAAAGGCTTACTAAAGTCACTTAACTCAAGTACATTATGTAGTAAATTACCTGTATCAGCTCCTTTGGTCGCTCTAAATCTTAGTTCTAAACTAGTATTAGTACCTTTATCATCTTCCTTTGCTTCATCAATTTTAAAATCTAAAGGCTGTTCATATTGGGTATGTATTGATCTAGTAATACTTGAAAATGACATTAACTGCCAATCTTTTTCAACCTTTTTTGTAAATCTTTTTGCTACAAGCTCATCTAAATCTATAGAGCTATTTCTAGATTTATATTCAATAAAATCGATCTCATCAAAGGTTATTAACTCACTATAATTATTTGGATTATTCGTCACTTTTTGAATCTTATCTTTCCAGCCAGCGGTTTCTGTATACTCCAAAAATAATGCTAATGGACTATATTGTGACTTATTAAAATTAGCAACTCCAATATAGCATCTATCAACTGCTCTAGTAACTGCTACATATAAAAGCCTCATAGCCTCTTCTAAGACTTGTAATCGAATGTTTTCCGTGACTAACTGGGCTTCACCAATCTGATAGTAAGTTTTCTCAAGCATACTAATTTTATTTATAGGAGAATTTTTTTCTAGTTTAGCATCACTAGCAAATGGTACAAAAACTACAGGATATTCAAGGCCTTTAGAGCCATGAATAGTAACTATTTTTATTAGCTTTTCATCACTTTCTAACCTAAGCTCAGTTTGACTTGATGAACTTTGATTATTTATCTGTCTTTCTAGCCAGTTAATAAGCTGATCTTTAGATTTATATTTATTTTCAGCAATCTTTACTAATTCTGCTAAATGTAAAATATTTGTGAGCACTCTCTCCTTTTTAAACTCTCGATTAATGAAATCATTATGCAAAAGCTCCATAATTAAAGCCATAACACCTTGAGTAAACCATATTTGTCTTAACTGTCTGACTCTTTGAATCGTTTGTTGCCATTTCAAACTTGTATCAAGGTTTCTATAATCTATAAAATCATCTGCCGTTTTACCAAAAAATGCCGTAGCCAAAGCTTGCTTTAGAAGTTTTTGGTCCTGATAATTGTTAAGACCTTTTAGTAAAGCGTATAATTGATAAGCCTCATCAGTAGCATAAATATTACTTCTTTCACTTAAATATACCGAACTAAGACCAACTTCCTTTAAGTTTTCTGTAATAAGTTTAGCTTGATTTAAGTTTTGTACCAATATGGCTATATCTTGCTCTTGGACTTTTTGAGTTTTTAATAATTTAACTATCTCACTTGCTGTCCACTTAGCAAGTTGTAATCTTAAATTATCTATCGTTAGTTTTTTTTCAGCATCCTCAAGCTTTGGGTCATAAAGAAAATAGTTAATTGCTGCTAAGTTATCGTCAAAACATCTATCACTTGAAGTTTTAACAGCTTTGATTACTTGATAACCAATACCTTGACTAAAAACATCTTCTTTATAATCTTTAGATGTTGGTAAAATATCACTCTTATAAAATAATCTATTATAAGCTGCTACCATCTGAGTAGTAGAACGCCTGTTTGTGTCCATTGTCCAAATGTATTTTGCACTTTGCTTAGCTTTTAGATAGGTGTAGATATCTCCACCTCTAAATCTATAAATAGCCTGTTTAGGATCACCTATCATCACTAAAAGTACTCTTTCATTTTCAAGGGGATAAATAGTATCTAATATTTCATATTGCTCATTATCAGTATCTTGAAATTCATCAATTAGTGCTACAGGGTATTCTTTTTGTAAAAATAATGCTAACTCTTGCGAAGTTCTTAGAGCATCTCGTAACTTTATAATCAAATCATCAAAGTCTAACACAGCATTTTTAGCTTTAAGTTTTTTAAAACTTTCTCTAATATCTAAACACATTTGTTTTGCCAAAACATATGCTTTGAAAACCTGCTTGTAAGCGTCAATATCCTTGATTTCTCTAGTATATTTATCTTTAAGTACCTTTAAACCACAAAAAATTGGTTCAAACTCTTCTTTTAAACCTCTATAACGATTACCATGTATGAAAGACGAAAGCTCTTTAGGAACACTAGTTAATTTATAACTTAAACACCATTCTTTTATAATGTTCCATTCTTGTTCTCTTTCATTCTTCTTACTGTGGTTATTTACTAATCTCTCAAATATAAAATCACTATGAATAGAAACTCCTTTAAAAACTTTTAATCTCTCTTCATATAATTGTTTTTCAACAACCTCAAAAGATAAAGCTTCAATTTCATTACTAGAAAGTATAACCTCCCTGAAACCTTTAGAGTTTTGACCAGATCCATTTATAAAACTTTCAGGAGTGTGCCAATTTGTAGACCTAAGCAGATTAAACTTTTCTTCATTAGAATTGATATATTTACGAAAATATTCCCTTGTGGCTTCTAATAATAGCTCGGATGTATCAACTTCCATAGACACATCCATGTCCATACCACTTGCAAAAGCTTGCTCACTAAGCACTTTTTTACAAAATCCATGAATAGTAAAAATAGCGGCTTCATCTATTTCTAAAAGTGCTTTTTTTAGGTGCTTACGCTCTGAAGGATTATTATCATAAGTTGTTAACTTTTCTCTAATTTTACTTTCTACTCTACCAATAATTTCTTGAGTAGCATCTTTCGTAAATGTCATCACAAGGATATTCTTAGGTAAAAGGTTTTTCTCCAATAATAAGCGAACGTATAGTTCTGTAATATTATAAGTTTTACCAGTACCAGCACTAGCTTCTATAATATGGCGACCGGTTAAAGGCATTTCCTTTATATCTAATGGTTGCATCAATAAGATTGTCCCTACTTATGTTTCTTTAAATATCTTACAGCTTCATATTTACCCTAACAAGTACTATAATTCTTTTAACATTTAAAAAATAATTATTAATCATGGATATAAATCAACTACTTTTAACTATCTTAATGGCTGGTATTCCTCTAATATTTGCTATAACTATGCATGAAGCTGCTCATGGGCTTGTAGCAAAATTACGTGGAGATAATACAGCTTATATGCTTGGTCGTGTAACGCTTAATCCTGTACCTCATATAGATCCAATAGGCACAATTCTAGTTCCTGGGCTTATGTTATTATCATCACTTACTGCTGGCTTTCCTTTTATCTTTGGTTGGGCAAAACCTGTACCTGTTGATTACAGTAAGCTTAAAAATCCTCGTTCAGATATGGCTTTAGTTGCTCTAGCTGGTCCTATGACAAATTTTCTAATGGCTTCACTCTGGGCTTTAGTTGCCAAATACGTAACTTTACATCCTTATTTTCAGAGCATGGCTTTATATGGTGTGATGATAAATGTAGTTTTAATGGTGTTAAACTTGCTACCAATTCCACCATTAGATGGTAGTAAAGTTATTTCAGCATTTTTATCACCTAACGCAGCCTATAAATATAATAGCTACCAACGCTATGGGTTTATTATCCTATTGGTACTAATTATCATCCCTTTTGCTGGCTCAAATCTTTTATTTTATATTATGGATCCTTTTATAACTGGTGTTATGAAGCTTATACAACTAGTTATTTTTTAATTTTAATAACGTTTTAGATATACTACTTTAAATATAAATTTTTGACGTAGCTCAATTAGTGTCGAGAAATGTTAGAGATATAAGATGGTGCCGGAGGCCGGACTCGAACCGGCACTCTGTTGCCAGAACCGGATTTTGAATCCGGCGCGTCTACCAATTTCACCACTCCGGCAATGAATGGTTGTTTTATTATAAACTATTATAAACCTTCTGGCCAATTATTTATGATAGTACCTAAAGATAAATCCAATTCTACCAATTTATCTTTGATTTCATTTAAAGATTTTTTACCAAAATTTGGTGCTTTTAGTAACTCTGTTTCTGTTTTTTGTACAAGTTCACCTATATATCTAATATTTACTGCTTTTAAACAGTTTGAGGATCTTGCTGTTAGATTCAACTCTTCAACGTGCTTTAACAATAAAGGATCAATATTTTTAGTAGGGTCTTCTACAAAAACACCTTGGTTTATTTCATCAACATTAACCACATTAACTAATTGGCTTTGAATCTTAGCAGCTGCTAGTCTTAAAGCATCTTGAGAAGTTATATTACCATTAGTTTTAATATCAAAACCTAAACTATCAAGATCTGTACGTCTGCCAACGCGGGCGTTTTTAACTTCAAACTCACAAAAAGTGACTGGTGAAAAAGTAGCATCTAGCAAAAATTCACCATCTTTGAAACTTTCTAATGCTGGTCTATAGCCAACGCCCTTTTCAACTTTAGCTTCTATTTTAAGTTTTTTACCACCTATGTAGCTACAAATAAACACATCTTCATTTATAGTCAAACCTTCAGTTAATTTAGCTTCTTGAGAAAAAATCTCTTCAGCAGAACCTGATAAATCAAAAATAATAGTTCCTGTATCTACATTATCAGCTAATGTTACAGCAAGAGCTTTAACATTTAGGATAATATCAGCAACAGTTTCTTCACATGGAATTATATCTTCCAAAGAAGTAACTTTACCATCGTTAATTTTGATACTAGTAATACACGCCCCGCCAATAGAGTAAAGCATAGTCTGCTTTAAGGCAAAACCGAGAGTATAACCAGCACCTCTATCTAACGCTTCAAAAGAGAATTTAGTTGCATTTTTACCGTAGTCATTTATCTTAATATTAGTAGGGTGTAGTAAATTTTCTATAGCCATAGTTGTTGAGAAACCAAGTATATTTATGTAGAGATATTTTCAATTCCAAAGATTATAACACATAAATTCAATTTTTTAATAGATTAATTGAGCCTTATTTTATTTATACTATCAAGCTTTGTTTTAATCTTACTTTCAAAACCATTTGCTGTAGGTGTATAAAAATGCTGATCTATATCTACAGGTAAATATTGTTGCTTCACATACGAGTTTGGGTAATCATGAGGGTATAAGTATTTGCTGTCTTTATAATTTTTAAGATGTTGAGGAACATCTATATTTCCTTTACTCTTAATTACCTCTAGAGCTTTCTTATATGCCTTATAGCAAGCATTACTTTTAGGTGCTACTGCTAGGTATATAGCTGCTTGAGATAAAACTAACCCACCTTCAGGCATACCTAGTTTCTCATAAGCGTTCCAAGCATCTAGCGCGACTCTTAAAGCTTGTGGATCAGCATTACCAATATCTTCAGAAGATATACAAAGCATTCTTCTAGCTATAACTAAAGGATCTACTCCATTTTCTAACATCAATCCTAACCAAAATATAGCTGCATCTGGGTCTGTTCCTCTTATAGACTTATGAAAAGCTGATAATTGCTCGTAAAATTCTTTACCATCACGGTGAAAATCTCTAGTTGTTTCACCAATAGCCTTATCAAACAACTCTTTGTTGAAAACAATAGTATCTGAATGCTCACTAATCAAAAACATCCTTTCTATTAAGTTTAGAATCTTACGACAATCGCCTTCGCTATAATTATATATCGCGCCAGTAAGATCGTTTTCTAAAGAAATATTATATTTTGAAAGTATAGCATCTTGTTTTAGTGCCCTTTGAATTAAGTTTTGCGTACCTAATTGATCTAGTCTTTTTAATCGTAGTATAAACACTCGGGAGATTAAAGCATCATTTAAGTAATAAGTTGGATTCTCAGTAGTAGCTCCTATTAAAATTATTTTTCCTGACTCCACATACGGCAAAAGCAAATCTTGTTGAGATTTATTAAAGCGATGAATTTCATCTAAGAATAAAACAAAACTATCTAAATGCTCGTTATCAGCTATTATTTTTTTAACCTCTTTCACTCCTGAGTCTACAGCTGATAATTCAAAAAATTCCAAGTCTTTTGATTTAGCTATAATCCTTGCAACAGTAGTTTTACCAACACCTGTTTTGCCGCATAAGATTAGAGAACAAACACTATCAGCTTTACTAAATATCTTGGTTAAAACACCATTTTCAGTAAGTAAATGCTCTTGCCCAGCTACTTCATCAATATTTTGTGGTCGCAATCTAGCAGCTAGTGGAATGTGTTTCATATTTTAAGCCCTATAAAAACATGTAATGAATCTAAAATGTTGTGTCATCAACTATGTTGCTAATTTCTTTATAAGACCTTCAAATCTCTTTTTAGATCTCTAATTTTAGCATTAGCAATGACTATAATTTTTCTCATAACAGCTACAAGTGCTACCATCTTCTTTTTACCCCTTTCAACAAGATCTCTATAAAATATTCCAAGCTTACCATTACTTCTAGCAGCAGTTAATGCTGACATAAATAATATAGGTTTTAAATCAGCTCTACCACCATAAGTCTTTCTATAACCAACCTTCTTACCACTTTCATACGGATATGGAGCTACTCCTGCTAAAGAAGCTATTTGTTTACGGTTTAAGTTTCCTAACTCAGGCATCAAAGCAAGTAAAGATGTGGCTGTAGCATTTCCTAAACCAGTAACCTCTTTAACTAATAGATCTCTAGCTTTTACTAAGTATTGGCAATCATCGACTAACTTATTTATATAACTTTCTATAATCATAATCTCTTGTTTATAGAATCCTATCATTCTTTGGTGAGAGTCTTTTGTACATTTTTGGTCTGGTGCTTGATATCTATTTTTTTCAGCTACTAACTGTTTTTTAATATCTTGTTTTCTAAGAATATATTTTATAAGCTTCTGCATTTTATCATCATTAGGTTGATAACATTCTAGATCACGGTGTCTTTCATACCCATATTTAGCTAGTCCAATAGCATCAATATTATCTGATTTACCTAATTGACCTGTAGAACGAATAAAATGTTTAACTACTCTAGTATTAGCTCTGTGAACAACTATATTCTTAGCTATTAAATACTCAAGTAAAGCTTTTTCATAGCCTCCAGTAGTTTCAAGAACTACAAAAGAATTATCCTTGAGTATAGGATGATCTGATAAAAGCTCATCAAAACCAGTTAAGTTATTAAGATATTTAAAAGTCTTTTTCTTAGCATGAATTGCTACTACAAAATCATTCTTTGATATATCAATACCGATAAAATTATGATACATTTCAAGTATCTCCTTAGTATGTTTATAAATGTTTGCGATTGTAAACGGTCGTTAAAACCAAGCAACTATCCAAACGTATTAAGGAGATAACCCAAGTACCTTGATGACGACGATTGTTTAAATCTATTCCGGGACGGTCGCTTGGGTTATAATCAAAACTATTAAACAGCTCTGATTTAACTCCTTAGTAAACATTATACTAAGAATTTAACTTACAATCCCGGGCTTGTACCGGAATCTCTTTACTATTGGCTATGATTTAAAAGATTCCCACTTTCGTGGGAATGACAATTTTTCATTATAATTTACTTACTATTTTCAATTTAGTTTATAACAATCTTATACTTACTCTTAACTAACTCATAAAGCATACCTTCTCGTACTGCACCATTTGATAAATTCATTTGAGAAACTCCCAAACAATCAAATATCGCATATAGAATAGCCACACCACCAGCTAATACACTTTCTCTGTCTTCACGCAAACCTTCAAAGCTGATATTTTCAACTTCCTTTTTATCCATCATCATGGTGATCAAATTGTTCAGAAAGTCTTTAGTAATAGCTGATGACCCTGTCATTTGCTGGCAAATATTCGTTACTGATGTAATTGTTCCAGAAGATCCTAATACCACATCCCAACCCACTTTTTTATATTTAAGAATAATCGGTCCTAATATCTTTTTAGCTCTAGCAACTGTTGCGTAAAAATTACTAAAATCCAACTTATCATTGCCAAAAAAATCTTTCTGCATCCCCACACAACCCATATCCAAGCTACGCGCTATGAGTATTTTATTACCTCTACCAATTACAAGCTCAGTTGAGCCACCTCCGATGTCTATAACTAAAGTCTTCTGGCGGATATCTTGGTTATCTCTAGCACCAACATAAACTAATCTTGCCTCTTCTGCACCTGAAATAATTTTTATTTTTGTGCCTAATGCCTTATCAAGCCTTTTTTTAAATCCTTTAATGTTATTCTTGGCTTTCCTTAGAGTATAAGTTCCTACAGCCCTAATGTACTCTACATTATAAGCTTTTATTTCCTTTGCGAAAAACTCTAGACATTCAATAGCACGGTCTTGCGCCTCTTTACTTATTGTAAGATTATTATTTAATCCTGCTCTTAGTTGTACCTTTTGTTTTTGTTTAGAGAGTGTAACTACCTCACCATTAGTTTTGATCTCACTTATAAGCATGTGAAAACTATTTGAACCTAAATCTATGGTAGCCACTATCTTAGACATTTTTAAAACCTACTTTTGTTACTATTACTCATTATAAAAAAATATCAGCAAAATAGCTAAAAAAATTTGTTTGAAGAGTTTTTTTGTTTATAATGAACATTATAAATTTAACAACTAGACTAGTCTTTATATAAAAAACAAATTCATAACTAGTTTAAAGTAATCCTACAAAAATCAGCTTTTTATAAAATCAATGTATTAAAATAAAGGAAAAACAAAATTATGTCAAAATGCATCAATATAACAGACAGCCAATTTCAAGATGAAGTGTTAAACAGCAATATCCCAGTTTTATTAGATTTTTGGGCTCCTTGGTGTGGGCCATGCAAAATGCTGTCTCCTATACTTGATCAAGTAGTTGAACACTACGGTGATAAAATCAAAGTTTGTAAGATAAATATTGATGATAATGAAGAAACTGCAACAAAATTTGCCGTTCGTGGTGTTCCTACTCTTATGGTTTTTAAAGATGGTGGACACAAAGAAACTAAAGTTGGTGTAGTACAAAAAAGTCAACTTGTATCAATCTTAGATAAGTATCTATAAGTCATAGCTTCGTTCAACCTATTATTATTTACAATATATACAAACAGAGAATCACGAATGAATTTAAATGAATTAAAGTATAAATCTGTAAACGAGCTAATGGATATAGCTCAAAGCTTAGATCTTGAATCACTACGTGCAAGAAAACAAGAACTTATTTTCTCTATCTTAAAATACCATGCTGATAATGGCGAGGATATTTATGGTGAAGGTATTCTTGAAGTTTTACAAGACGGTTATGGTTTTTTAAGATCTTCTGATAGCTCATACTTTGCTAGTCCAGATGATATTTATGTATCACCTGCTTTTATTAGAAAACTAAACCTACGCACTGGTGATAGTATTGTTGGTAAAATTCGCCCTCCTCGTGATAGCGAAAAATACTTTGCTGTTAAACACATCGATAGCGTTAATTTTGATTCTCCTGAGCTTGCTAGAAAAAAGATTCTTTTTGAAAACTTAACGCCAGAGTATGCTAAAGAAAGGCTAACCATGGAGATCGGCAACGGTTCTAGTGAAGATCTCACAGCCAGAGTTATAGATTTAGCAGCCCCATTTGGTAAAGGTCAACGTGGTTTGATTGTAGCACCACCTAAAACTGGTAAAACAATTATGATGCAAAATATCGCAACCTCAATTGCTAAAAACCATCCTGAATGTAACTTAATTATGCTTTTAATTGATGAACGTCCTGAAGAAGTAACTGAAATGCAACGTTCAGTACGTGGTGAAGTTGTAGCTAGTACTTTCGATGAACCTGCTGCACGCCACGTTCAATTAGCTGAAATTGTGATAGAAAAAGCTAAAAGACTAGTTGAGCATAAACAAGATGTTGTAATCCTACTAGACTCTATTACAAGGCTTGCACGAGCTTATAACACTGTATCACCAGCATCTGGCCGTGTGCTATCTGGTGGTGTTGAAGCAAATGCTTTACAAAAACCAAAAAGGTTCTTTGGGGCTGCTAGGAACACTGCTGAAGGTGGTAGCCTAACAATCATTGCTACAGCCCTTGTAGAAACAGGCTCTAAAATGGACGAGGTTATTTTCGAGGAGTTCAAAGGTACTGGTAACATGGAGCTACACCTTGATCGTAAGATTGCTGAGCGCCGTGTGTACCCTGCAATTAGTTTTGATAGGTCTGGTACGCGTAGAGAAGAGCTACTTACTACTCCAGAAGAATTACAGAAACTTTGGATTTTACGTAAGATTCTTGGCGGGATGGAAGATGTTCAAGCTATGGAATTCTTAACTGAAAAAATGAAAGGCACACTAACAAATGAAGAGTTCTTTGAGACTATGAAGAGAGGGGCTATTTAAGTTTAATGTTTGCTAAATTGTTCCTCTCAATGTTTAGGTTGATTCTAAAAGCAACTCATTAAGCACATTAGGCGCTAAGTTTAAGTTATTTTTACACAAAAATTTTATCATTTGAATTCACACTACTAGGACTCATAAACTAAGATCACTAAAGCATATTATTTTGCTTTTTCATATGTTTTTTTGAAAAAAGTATATTGCTCCTGTTGATTTCTAGATTGGCAATACTTTTCTGCTTTTTCTAAGTTTTCATGGTCTACTACAATTTTTTCTTTTCTAACTTTTATATAATAATCAGCTACTCCTATTCCACAATACAGGTTAGCTAACAGGTCCTTTTTAAAACCCTCTATCAATTCACTGGTTGATGATTTATTAATATCATCAATTCTAAAATCCATAACAATAATTGGATTGTCTAGAGCTTGTACTTTGAAATAATATGTACCATATTTCACAACATCACAATAGTGGCAATTACCACCTAAATCATAATGTCTTTTATATTCATACTTATAATTTAATAATTTAAATGGCTGATTATATTCTTTCTCAAGAAGTTCCATAACTTCTTGCTTAACTTGTTCTTGTTGCTGTTTTGTTGCTTTATCGCTGAGCTTACTACCTAGCCATAATGATTTAGCACATGATGTGAGCAACATAATACTTAACAACAAAGTTAAAATAAAAAACTTTTTTGAAATCTTAGTTATCATCCTCAAATGCCTCTCTAAAACTTTGTATATCTTTATAACTTGCTGAAAACTTAAATATTTTTACATTTTTCTTATCGATCCGATTAGGAATTAAGTCACCATTCTCAGCATATGCATTATACCTATACCAACTTATCTTATGTATAGTTAATCTTCTTAACAACTCAAATAAAAACTGTGGTACAGCTATTAATCCACTAGTTTGCTGCGGTATATAGTTATAGTAATTATTATTAATGTTTGTTGTTAATTTTATTGAATCACCTATTTGCGCTGACAACTCAGCTATTATATCGCCTTGCCTTATAAAATTCTTAATATTGTTTGCTATAAGTTTAGCATTTCTTTGATACTTTTGGATTAATCTATCACTTAGTTCTTGCCAACTATTACATTTCCAATCTATACCCACATTACATACTTGAGAACGAAAACCCTTCCAAAAGTTAATATCAGAATAATAATATTTATTTTTAAACCTAAAACCAAAACTTGGATCAACCTCTGACTTAGTTCCAAAAGGCTCAAAACACTTAGTAGGCGCTAAGCTTAAGCCTTTTTTATAATCAAAAAATCTTATACTTTGGATTTGTGCTATTGAGCCACCTAAACTATGACCACTAAAACCGATACTTCTTACTTGGTATTTAGCTAATACTTCTTGTGTAAAATTTATACCTGCTATCATATGCGGGATGATTTCAGCACTTGGTATTAATTTACCGCGACCCATTTTCAGATCAGACCAATAATCCCAACCTTTATCAGTACCTCTATTAATAACGTAAATACCTTTATTCTCTTTGTCATTAACATTAGCCACTACAATTGCATAATAACTTGGTGCTGTGCCAAAAAAACTTGATTGGGTCTTTGATACAAAATCTAAACTTGTAGCTACTAACTTATATTTTGCTAATACTGGATAGTAATGATGAGGGTATTGTTCTAAGGCATCTTTTACGTCTGGGGATAAATAAGTTTCAATCTTTGGAATTAATTTTGTCGGTATTTGATAAATTGAATCAGCTAAAGAAGTATCACCGGAACCAGCTATAATTTCTAACACGGAGCTCTCATACACCAACTCACAAAGCACGCTCGCATCTTTATCTGGCAAATTTGTTAATATCTTATTTTCATAATGCTCTATAGTTATATCATTATTATTCTCATGTGGGTGAAAGTACATTAAACTCTTCCACTAATCTTATTAGTTATAAATTATTTATACATAAAGTTAAATAAAAATACAAGCAGTAAAATTATTTTTAATGTAAACTTAGAAATATTTTGTGTCTGTAAAGTTTCACAACGTCATGATTATTAGCGAAGTCTTGTTACCACCCATCTAATTCCAGCGTGCAACAGTCTCTATAATGCTAGATTGTAGTCTCAATATTTATACTGATTCCAAAATATATCTCATTAGGAGTTAAGTAATTTAAACATTTTTTAGGTTTATCGTTACCAAAATACTAACAAATGTTTAAAATTTATCTTGTACACGTATTTCAGCTAAGGTTTGTTCAAGAGTAATACGACCATTTTCATAATAAGTTAGTAGCTGACTATCAGGATGATACTGCCCAAGTTGATAATTTTCATCAAGGTGTATAGTCTCATACTTTCCATCAGTATTTTTAATAAGGTCTAACCTACCTTTTTTTGATTTTTTAGCAGGATCTGTACTAGGATTTTTTAGTACTCCAATAACTTTATCTCCACGCTTTATAGCTGAACATTTTATTGCAAATTTAAAACTATCACGATTTACAGATGACTCAAAATTACCTTGTAACAAAGCTCCACCCATGCCAAAAGCAATATTTTCAGCTGAATATCCTTTTTCTTTCATTGAGCTTAATACCTCCTCTATCAATTTGATATTAACTCCATCTCCCTGTATTAGGCTTACCTTATTTATTACTTTATAACCTTTGGAGTTAACAGTGCTACCATAGCCTTTTTCTAGCTCTTCTAAAGCATAAATAATATTTTTAACTGCATCACCTGAATCAGGGCGTATTACAAGGTTTGCTTTTTTAGCTTTTACTTTATCTTTTAAATCTACCCAGCTTTTTATTGCTTGTTTAAAATCCCAACTGTCTGAAACGCAAGCGTATAGCATACTACTATCTCCAAACTGCTCTATCATATTTTCAAAAGCATGGTATTCACACTGGTCACCCTCACCCCAACTAGTCATGGTTGAATGTTCACTTGCTGGTATTGAAAACCCTGCTATATTCTCATAATAGTACTGTTTACAAAATGGCAACGCCGCTAGTGTATCTGTACCTAAAAAGTTAGTTAAATGTGCTGCTGACCCAATACCCGCAGATTCTTCTGATGAAACTCCCCTATAACCAAAATCATGTAGCATAAATCCAAGCTTATCTAAGCTGTCTGCCGTTTCTAACAAATATTTCTTTATAAGATTTTTTATATTAAAGCTAATAGTAGCAACAGTAGTTGGATACCAAACTTTTAACAATAAAGTTTCTAAAAATCCAGGTAACCAAAAAAGCTCATCATCTGTGCTTTCTATAGTCATTAAAACATTATGTACTGGAACTACACTTCCTTCTTTAACAGCTCTAATACGTACAGGTAAAAAGCCATTATATTTTTTGATTATTTTTTCAAACCCGTGTCTTTGAAATGGTAGTCCATGAACTTTCAAAACGCTTTCAGCTTCATCAAGCATATTCTCAGTGATTGGTTGAGACAAATATTTCTTAATATAATATTGCAACCCAAAGAATTTAGTTTGATGACCTAAATCAGTATTATTAGTACCTCTACTTTCTAGATAAAAGTGCAAGTAGCTAGTATCTTTTGGATATTGAAAAGGATGGGAATGCTTATAGCTATCTGTCATTAGAAGAATATTGTTATGAGTCATTATCTAAAATAAAACACTAATAAAGAGTTGGTGCGGTAATTATATAATTATAAAAAACGGAACTCAAAGTTATTATGTCTTATTACACTTTTAGATTTTTGATCCTACCCTCCACAAGCCTTAAAATTTTCTCCAGATATTCCAAAGAAAGTCCCGTCTTATCTAACATAGGGTTATATTCGGCCACTTCAAAACAAATTAATTGACTGTAATCTAGCTTAGCAAGAGTTTCGTAAAAGACTTCAGGTTGTATACCATTTTCCACAGGAGTTCCTACAGCATCCATCTTAACTGGGTCTAATCCATCCAAGTCAAAGCTAATTCCCACATTTCCATTTGTAGCTTTTGCTAGGCGATCAAATTCACTTAAAAAAAGCTGCTCAAAATTTTGGTTATTTAAATCTTTTTGGTAATAAATCTTAACACCTAATGAGTTTAAAAATTCCTCTTCTGCTGGCTCATATGATCTTATACCAAAAAAAACTATATTTTCTGGTTTTAACTTTGGTTGCTTATTCAAAATATTTTTAAATTCTTGATAACCATAACCTAACAAATGTGCAACTGGCATACCGTGAATATTACCAGTTTCTGAGGTATCTGGTCTATGACTATCCATATGAGCATCAACCCATATCAACCCTAGTTCATTACCACACTTTTTCAAGTGATCGTATACTCCACTCCAGGTTGCTATTGCACAAGAATGATCGCCTCCTAAAGCTAACGGAAAGACACCTTCATTAAGCTTTTGTGATATTACTTCAGCAACTTTCGTAAAGTATTTTGCCATTGTTTTAACTTCTGTACGACCACCGATATAATTAATTACCTGAGAATCTAACCTTCTATCTTTTATAGCGTTTAAAAAAACATACGGTGCTCTACCACAACCCACCCTTCTACCAGCGTTACCAATAGCAACACCTACCGCTTCAACTTTTTTCATTAAGTCCCCCAGATAAAAACCACATTCCTATTTACACCCATATCAAGCCTGTATTTAGTAATAAAGCTAGATTCACCTTGCGTAGATAGTAACATGATATTTCTCAAAAAATAAATCCAAATCTAGCATTTAAAACATCTAAGTAATATTGCATTGTTAAAACTTCTGATAGTGGGCTAGTTACTTATAATAATTGAAAATGATAGATAACTAATGAATATTACCAAAACATATTTGAACGCATTGGCTTTATTGCAAATACTATTATTAATAGCAGATAAATATACCACGGCACTAAACTTAAGACTGGTATTAAAGTTACTAGCATACACCCAAAGAAGAATTGGGTAAAAAATAATAATACTTGATATGCTGGCTTATTTGTTTTTAGATATTGTTTTGCTTTTTCTAAATAAGAACCTTCAAATGAAAATAAATGTAATATAAGTGGCATTACAGCAATTAAGAACATTACTAAATAAAAAACCCAGCTAATTGCATTAAGTGCAAAATAACTAGTTGCTACAAGCAATCCTACTAAAAGATACACTATTTTGACTAGAGCTAAATCTACTAGTGTAAATTTTTGCAGCTTCTCTGATAAATACTCTTCTTCAAACATAACCTTTCTCCATAGTTGGTATAACTTAATTCTAGACCATGCTATAAAAAGTTAAAAGAATTTTTGAAAATAAAGTAAAATAATAGCTTAAAGGGTTTTTCTAACTAATAGAGTCTAGTGATATAGATTGCAACTAATTTACCATTTTTTAAAAATATTGTTCGCAATTTTTTTAATGTAAATTTAAAAAACAAACTATTCAACTAAGGGCTGTTTAGCTTTCTTTTTTCTCTTATTGTATTTTGGTTTTCTTTTTTTAGACTTCTTTTTCTTTTTACCATATTTTTTAGGACTGTCATAATCTTTTGCTGATTGGTCTGGAGTATATAATTCAAAGTCTATATGAATGCTTTCCAAATCTGCTCTTACTACTCTTATTGTTACATCTTGACCTATTTTAAAAACTTTATGATTTCTTCTGCCAATCAAAATATCTTTAGTTTCATCAAAGATATAATAATCACCAGGGATTGTTGAAACATGAATCAGACCTTCTATAAACATATCTTTAAGCTCAGCAAATAAACCTAAACCATTTATATGGATAATTTTTGCTTCTAAAATATGTCCGATATAGTCTTGCATAAAGTAACATTTTAACCAATCTTCTACTTGTTTAGAGGCTCCATCTGCATTTCTCTCTTGGAAAGAGGCGTTATCACAAATATTAGCTAACTCGCTAGATTTATAGTCACAACCGCCATGGTTATATTCATTAATAATAGATTTAATAATCCTATGAACCACTAAATCAGGGTATCTACGGATAGGTGAAGTGAAATGAGTATATTCATCATAAGCAAGACCAAAATGTCCAACATTATCGATACTATAAATAGCTTGATTCATGCTACGCAAAGTCATCATTTGAATATCTTCATAATCAGGGCGACTTTTAATACTTTCTAACATTTGTGCCAAGGCTTTTGGTGTCACTTTACCATCTTTACCATAAGATAGATGGATACCATGACGAGATAGATATTTTTTTAAAGCATCCATCTTATCTTCTTTAGGCTCACTATGCACTCTAAACGGAGAAGTTTTTTTATGCTTTATTACAAACTTAGCTGCTGCAACATTTGCTACTAACATGCATTCTTCTATTAGCTTATGTGCATCATTACGTTGTCTTGGTATTATTGATTGTATATGGTTATGCTCATCAAGGATGATTTGAGTTTCTACAGTATCAAAATCTATAGCTCCTCTTTGATCTCTGGCAGTATGCAAGACTTTATACAAATCATATAAAACAAATATATCAGGCACTAACTCTGGGGTATTTTCTACTATAGAGTTTTGTTTCTTATCTAATAGTTTTGCTACTTCAGTATAAGTTAAACGTGCTTTAGAATTTATAACAGCTGAATAAAACTTATACCTAGTTAACTTACCAGTGCTACTTATATTCATCTCACAAACTAAAGAATACCTATCAACATTTGGCTGTAAAGAACATAAACCATTTGATAATTTTTCTGGAAGCATAGGTATTACATATCCAGGAAAATAAACTGAGGTTGAACGGCGTTTAGCATCTAAATCTAAAGCAGAATCTTTCTGAACATAATTTGAAACATCTGCTATTGCAACATATAGTTTCCAACCTTCAGCTTTAGTTCTACTAGCAAACACGGCATCATCAAAATCTTTTGCATCTTCACCATCAATAGTAACAAAATTAAACTTTCGCAGGTCTACTCTTTCTTTAGTTACTATATCATCTGAAAGAGTATCTAAGTATTCAAGAGTTTTTTTACTCCATTGCTCTATTAAATCAAATTTTTTAGTAGCTACCATCATAGCTTGTTTAACTGGAGATATAGCTTCAACTTCTTGCTTGAACTTAGCAACTGCAACACTATTAATACTTGGTTGAACTATTATTTCAGCTTCTATTAGTGAATCTTGTTCAATCTTTTGCCTAGGAGGTAGTAAGACTATATCACTAGTTATATTCTTACTTATTGGCTTGAGAAAGTGTCCATCAAAAATTTTATAATAATAACCTGTTATGGTTTTTTGGCCTCTTGAAACTACTGATTTTATCTCTGCTTCAATTTTACCTTTTTTATTTATTCCTAATACCCTAGCTGTAACTTCATCACCTACCATTAACATTTTTGCTTGGGATGAAAGAATACTAACTTTAGTATTTAATGTATGGCTAAATATTTCTAATCTACCATCTCTATCAACTGAAACTTTTGATGTTACATAAACATTTTTCATTTCCGGAAGGCTATAATATGATTTATCTTTAACTAATTGACCGTCTCTAACCATAGCTCCTAGTCTATTAACCAACCCTTCAAATGAAGATTTTTTGTTAATCTCTAAAGCCAAAGCGATATTTTCTACGCTTACTGGCAGCTGCATATCCTTGATATAGCACAATATCATCTGGCGACTCGCTATGGGGTTTTCATACTTTTGTGCTTCTAGATCCCTATTAGGATCATTATTTATACTGTACTTACTCACTTATTAATTTTTCCTGCTCAAAAAATTTTTTGCTAACTAAATTACCTTTATCAAATTCAGCTACTGCAATAAATTTATTCTCATCATATATTCTAAAAACTCCATTGATATCTGCTTGAGTTATTAGGATACCTTTGTTGTATAAATCATGCTTTTGATTTATATCTAAAGTGTATATTGGTTTGTCTTTAAATACACTTTCTATGTGTTCTATAGTATCAAGTTTTTCTTCAAAACTTAAATCTTTCAAATCATCAATTTCGTATGCTTTATCTAGAGAAAATGGACCACTTTGAGTCCGTTGTAATGCTATTAAATGACCTCCACAACCAAGTTCCGTACCTATATCCATAGCTAAACTACGGATATATGTTCCTTTAGAGCATCTAACCTTAATCTCTAGTGTATCATCTTTACTATTTAGCAATTTAAGTTCATATATGGTTATTTTTCGTGGCCTTATTTCAACTTGTTTACCCTCTCTCGCCAGCTTATAGAGTGGTTGCCCATTATATTTCAAAGCTGAATATATTGGTGGAGTCTGATTAATTTGGCCTCGAAATTTATCAAATATGTTTTCTATAAGTGTATTTGATAGTGTAGGAACATTCAAAATTGTAACTATCTCACCTTCTGCATCACCAGTAGTGGTTTGTACACCAAGCTTAATTGTTGCCATATACTCTTTGTCAGCATCAAGTAAATATTGAGCTATCTTGGTTGCTCTACCAAAACATATTGGCAAAACACCTGTTGCCATAGGGTCTAATGTGCCAGTGTGGCCAGCCTTTTTAGCGTTATATAAATATTTTAATTGCTGTAGAATTTTATTTGAACTAATACCTTTAGCTTTATTTATTACTATTATACCATTTAAATTTAGCTTATTTTTTTTCATGTAAACCCTGACTTTCTAGCAACTTTATCATTTCTTTAGCTGCTCTTTGCTCGGCTTTTTTCCTAGAGGTATCTTGTGCCTTAGTCTCAAAACCTAATTCTTTTACAATTGCAGCAACTTCAAATATTTGTTCATGATCTTTACCGGAAATAGCTATAATGTTATATGTTGGAAGGCTCATGGAATTTTGTAGCAATATCTCTTGTAGCCTGGACTTATTATCTTTAACCTTCACAATATCTACATCTAATTTAGAAAAAATGTCAGCGTACCAACTAAGTATAATCTTTTTGACATTAGCAAAATCACTATCTAAATAAATTGCACCGATTACAGCTTCAAAAACATCTTCTAAGATTTTCTCTCGTTTTTGTGAACCTGTCTCACTACCTCCCAATATCACAAATTCATCTATTTTATAATCTAAAGCTAATTTTGATAATGTAACGCCCTTAACAAGTTTTGAGCGAATTTGGGAAAGCTCACCTTCAGTGAATTTGGGAAATTTCTGATATAACGACTCTGCTATAATAAAACCTAATATTGAATCACCTAAAAATTCTAAACGCTCGTAATTTTTTTTGGCTTTACTTCTATGTGTTAATGCTCTAGTTAAAATTGTATGATCTTTAAAAGAATAGCCTAGTATTCGGTAAAGTCTGGAGTAATCTGGAATCATCTACCTAAAAAACCTTTCCAATTTCATTCCAACGGATTTTTTTATCAACATTATCCCAACTCATCCAAACAAGCTTAGCTTTACCAACTAAATCTTGTTCTGGCACAAATCCCCAATATCGACTGTCCTGACTATTATCTCTATTATCTCCCATAACAAAATAATGACCTTCTGGAACTTTCAAACTTTCAAAGTCTTGAGATTTAACTGATTTTATCCAATCTACCTCATGAGTAACATCTCCTAGATGCTCCAGACAAACGATATCCCCACTATTATCTGACAACGATTTATTATTATAATTCATAACACTTTTATCACAATCAGTATAGTCAAGCTGTTTACCATTTATGGTTAAAGTCTTATTTTTATAAGATATAATATCTCCAGGCAAGCCCACAACTCGTTTTACATAATCCACATTAGGGTTAACTGGAAAGTGAAAAACCACGATATCACCTCTTTTAGGGTAACCTGTATTGACCAGTATTTTATTAGTAAATGGTGCTCTAATACCATATGCTGTCTTGTCTACAAAGATAAAGTCTCCTACAGGTAACGTAGGAGTCATGGATGCTGTAGGAATTAGAAAATTTCCCACCAAAAATGTTCTTAATATAAAAACCACAAAAAACACGCTAAATAAAGATCTAGCTTGATCTGCTATAAAAGGAGCTTTTAAACCATGATCTTTATAAAATTGGCGTTTTTGCTTTTTATTAAGAGCTTTAAGTTGCTCTCTATAGGAAGCTAATCTATTTTTTTGAAAAAAAAGATAATCTATTAAATAAATAATACCGCTTGCAAAAGTCAAAAATAGTAACCAAAAAGTAAACCCTAGACTTAAGAAATATTCCATAAAAGTTATTTAATTACTTTGTCCTTTTGTACAAAATAACCAACGCCTCTTATTGTTTGGATAAAATTAGAGATATTAATTTTCTTTCTCAGATTGTGCATATGCACTTCTAAAGTGTTAGTATCCATCTCTTTATCAGTTGAGTAAACTTCTTCTAAAAGTTGTGTTTTTGGAACAACTCGACCAGCGTTTTGCACCAATATAGATAGCAATGCTAATTCTTTCTTAGAAACTGGAATAATTACACCATCCTTTGTAACTGTCTCAGAACTAGGGTTAAAACTATAATCACCAAACATGATTTCTTCGTTAACACTTTTGCCAGATCTAACATCTATCCTACGGGAGATAGCTTTAACTCTAGCGACTAACTCTTTAAGTTCAAAAGGTTTAGTCATATAATCATCAGCCCCAAAATCTAAGCCTTTAACTCTATCTTCTAAACCATCTCTAGCTGTAAGTAAAAGTATAGGCGTTTTAATACCTCTACTTCTTACGCTTTTTAGAACTTCTAGACCAGTTTTAATTGGTAAACCAATATCCAGGATAGTTATATCGTATAAACCAGATTCTATAAAAGTCTGAGCAGCCTCGCCATCAGAAACCAAGTTCACATTAAAACCTTCTTTCTGTAAAGCTTCCAGCAAGCCTTCCCCCAAGTTTAAATCATCTTCTGCTAATAATAATCTCATGAATCTCCCTCTACTCCTATTTAAAAACTTAATAAAATCAAATTGGCATATTTTTCTGTGAAAGTATACATTACAAGATACATAAAGTAAACATTCATTTTAAATTACCACCTTTACATTATGTTACTATAAATTAATATTATTCGAAACCCTCTATTCCAAAATATATCCACAATTAAATTTAAGCCTTCAAAACAACAAAATACTTTTTCATAAAGCTTCGCCAAACTCTTTTGTTAATTCTTGCGACCTTCTTATGTTAGCTTTAATCGCCTTATCTACTATAGCCTCCAAACCAAAATCTTCAAAAACCTTTAAAGCTTCTGCTGTAATACCTTTCTTAGATGTTACATTTTTTCTCAATGTTTCTATACTATCACCACTATTTAATGCCATCTGTGCAGCCCCTAAACAGCTTTGTATAACTAGCATACTCGCCTGGTCTTCCGCCAAACCATTTTTAACAGCAGCTTTAACCATATGCTCCATAAATTGCAAATAATAAGCTGGAGCAGAGCTAGCACATGCTGCTACAACATCTATCTTATCTTCATTGTCTACTACAACTGTTATACCCATAGTTGACATTACATTTATCACTATATTTTTTTGCTTAGTGTCGACGTTTTCATTAAAGTATATACCTGTAGCGCCATAGCCTAGGCTACTTGGTGTATTAGGTATTACTCTTGCCAAAGCAACCTTTTTACCAAACAGTTTAGTATAAACACTTATCTGAATACCTGCAGCAACGCTAATTATTAGATGGGTATCACTTACATATTCTTTAATACTTTTAATAAGCTCACCCATTTGCTGTGGCTTAATAGCTAAAACGATAATATCACTTTCAGCTACAGCATCACTTAATGGCTTTGATACTTCTACCCCATATTTATTAGATAAAACCTTAAGCTTATCAAGATTTCTGTCAATGACAGTTATGTTTGTCGGATTAAGACTGCTTTTAACTAAACCAGAAATCATCGCTTTAGCCATATTACCACCACCAAGAAAACATATCTTAGTATTCATAAATTAATTCCTCAAACATTTTGTATTAAATAAGATGATAACATTTCATATAAATATTGCTAATATATCACTTATGCATATAAGTTATTTTTATAAAAACTATGAAAGAAATAGTACTTGCGTCAAACAATAAAGGAAAAATAAAAGAGTTCAAAGAAAGTTTTTCAAAATTAAACATAAATGTATTACCCCAATCTGAGTTTAACGTACCAGAAATTGAAGAGACAGGATTAAGCTTTATTGAAAACGCTATACTTAAAGCTCGCAATTGCTGTAAACATACCGGGCTCCCAGCGATCGCTGATGATTCTGGTTTAGAGGTTTTCACACTTAATGGTGAACCTGGGATATATTCTGCTAGATATGCCGGTCCGCATGGTAATGATTTAGCAAATATTGAAAAATTACTAGAAAGGTTAAGAAAATCAAATAACACTGACGCAAGATTTGTATGTACTATTGCCTATTTAAAACATGAAAATGATCCTACTCCAGTTATCGCATCAGGCACATTACATGGTAAAATCATTAATCAACCTATAGGAAATTATGGATTTGGATACGACCCTGTTTTTTTATTACCACAATTAAATAAAACTCTAGCTCAAATAACTATACAAGAAAAAAACCTCTGTAGTCATAGAGCAAAAGCTTTGAATAATCTTCTAAATAATTTTAAAGATGGTAATAACACTTAATAATTTCTAACCTCATTGAAAAAAAATATATGCTATAATCCTTAAAAGAGTAAATAAATTATTACGCCGGTAAGATTAAGTTGGACTACTTAAAAAAAATTACATACAGATTTTTAGCTTATGTATATTCTAGCTTATTTATAGTCTATATTCCTATTCTATATCTCAAAAAACTAAAACGAAGTTTCAAAAACGTTCATTATAGGCAACGTTGGGCTGAAAGATTTGCTGTAACAAAAACTCGACTAAATAATTGTATTTGGATACATTCTGTTTCTGTTGGCGAAACATTATCTGCAGAACCTCTAGTAAGAAAACTAATTCTAGAATATCCTAATGAAAAATTTGTCATTACAACTACTACCCCTACTGGTAGTGATGTAGTAAAACAATTATATGGTAATTGCGATAATGTATACCATATGTATATACCGTATGATGTACAGCCTTTTATAAATAGCTTCTTTGCAAAACTTAACCCTAAATTTTTTATAATCATCGAAACAGAAATATGGCCAAACATCCTACACAAGTGTTTTGATGAAAATATACCTGTAGTCATAACAAACGCTAGACTGTCTAAAAGGTCTATGCGTAACTACACAAAAATTCCATTTGGCAAAGAATTTTTATTTAGTAAGCTCTCTCATATTAATGCCCAAACTGAAAAAGATGCAAAACGCTTTATCTCTCTGGGTGTCCCTAAAGAAAAACTTACTATAACTGGTAATCTTAAATATAATCTAATAACCCCAGAGAGTCTACAAAAAGACATGATGGGTTTAAAGGAAAGTATAGCTAATCGTCCAATTTGGGTTGCAGGTAGCACTCATCAAGGTGAAGAAGAGATCATACTTAAAGCCCATTTAGAGATTTTAAAACTAAAACCAGAATGTTTACTTATAATAGTGCCAAGACATAAAGAAAGATTTTCAAAAGTTGAAAAACTTATAGCTAAACATAAACTTTCATGTCAAAAAAGAAGCGTATCAAAAGACTCTATACAAAAGCAAACTCAAGTTTACCTTGGAGATACCATGGGGGAACTTATGCACCTTTATTATGTTTCTGATATTACATTCGTTGGAGGTAGTTTAAACAACACAGGTGGACATAATCTACTTGAGCCAGCAGCCTTAGCAAAGCCTATTATTAGCGGTAGTAGTCTTTTTAATTTTAGTCAAATATCAAAAGATTTGATTAAAAACGATGCTTTGATTATTATTAATAGCCCTGACGAACTTGCTAATAAAGTAATTGAACTTTTTGATAATAACCAAATTTTAAACACTATGTCAAAAAATTCTTACTACACTTTTAAAGCTCATAGTAATGTTTTAGAAAAGCAATACAATCTAATAACCAAATTTTTATGAAAGAAAAAGATAAACTAGAAGATTTTGATAAATTTATTCTAGAAACATTTGCCAATCTTACATGTAGCTCTAAAACCCTGCTTGAAGCAATAAAATATAGCTTCTTAGCTGGAGGCAAAAGAATACGTGCTCAATTTGTTTATGCAATTGGAGAAGCTTTTAATGTCAATACTCAAGACTGTCATAAATTAGCTTTTGCCGTCGAAGCTATACATACATACTCTCTAATCCATGATGACCTACCTGCTATGGATAATGACACGGTTCGTAGAGGTAAACCAACATGCCACATCAAGTTTAATGAAGCCACTGCAATTCTAGCTGGAGACGCTTTACAAGCTTTAGCTTTCCAAATAATCCAAACAGTTAATGTTAAAGATTTATTTACCTTAAAAAAAATAAATTCCCAGTTAGCACAATTTTGTGGCTTAGGTGGCATGGTAGCTGGTCAACAACTTGATATAGAAGGTGAAAATAAACTCCTAACCCTAGATCAGTTAGAATGCGTCCATATCCATAAAACAGCAAAAATGTTTAGCGCTAGCATTTTGTTACCATACTACCTCTCAACGAATGTAGAAGGTTCTACAGAACATATACTTAATGATTTATCTTTACTTATAGGACTATGTTTTCAAATCAAAGATGACATCCTTGATGTAACAAAAACCACTAAAGAATTAGGAAAAACTCCTGCAAAAGATATAGATGCTAATAAATCAACCTATGTTTCGTTATTGGGTTTAGAAGAGGCTATAAACTATTTAGATGAAAAAAAGACTTTGCTGGCTTCTCTAATAAGCCAGCTTAAAGCTAAAAATATAAATTGTTACAATATAGAAAAACTTATAAACCTAGTTATAGATAGAAACTATTAGTCATTTCTGTTAAAATTTCAAAAATTTATCAGAGCCAAACTTAAATCGATGCAAAATTTACAAAAAATATACGCTTGGTTAGTACATCTTTTTACTTCACTAGGTGCTGTGTTTGGAATATTTGCAATTATATTCTCAATAGAAGCGGCGAAAGCAAATGTTTTAGGAGATGCAGATTTATATTATTATAATATGAGACTATCTTTATTCAGTATCATAGCTTCCGTATTCATTGATTCTGTTGATGGAAGCTTTGCACGCCTTGTTGATATAAAAAAACTTGCTCCTTTAGATGGCGGACTTTTAGACAACATAATTGACTTTAGTACTTACTCTATAGTGCCATGTGTTTGGATATATGTTTCAAACATTGTAAGTCATGAATGGTTACTAGTTGCTATAGTCCTCATAACCATCTCTTCATCATATCAATTTTGCCAACCCAATGCTAAAACTAAAGATTGCTTCTTTGTCGGGTTTCCTAGTTATTGGAATGTCATAGTTATATATATGCTATGTTTTCAGTCATCACAGTGGCTTAATGAAATAACTATATTAATTCTAGCAATTTTCTCTTTTGTGCCTATAAAATATATTTATTTATCAAGAACAGAGTATATTAGTGATAGTAAAGCAGTCAAAACGTTTACGTTTTTATTTACTATGCTTGCCTCTATAGCAACTTTTATTGCTGTACTAATGTACCCAATAAAGACACCAAATTCACTAATTGCTATAATAATTATTTTTAGCATTTTTTATATAGCTTTTAGCCTTAAGTTAAACTTTAAAACCCCAAAGGTTAACTAGCTTTACTAAAAATAAACGGTTTATGTTAAGATATTCAAACAGTTGTTTATTAGAAAGATTTCAGTATGGAAGTTTTAAGCCAAACAGAACGCCAGAAGCTTTTTCTGGAGAATATTTTTCCATATAAGCACAAAATACCTCGTAAAATTTACGAAAAGCAAAAATACCATTTACAAATAGAACTACTAAAACTCCAAAGGTGGGTAAAAGAAAACAACAAAAAAGTTTTAATTATTTTCGAGGGCAGAGATGCTGCAGGCAAAGGTGGAACTATTAAAAGAGTTATGGAACATCTAAATCCGCGCGGTGCTAAAGTTGTAGCTCTTGAAAAGCCTACGGAGAAAGAGCGAAACCAATGGTATTTCCAAAGATACATCAAATATCTGCCATCTGGAGGTGAGATAATTCTATTTGATAGATCATGGTACAATCGTGCTGGCGTAGAAAGGGTTATGGGTTTTTGTACAGAAAGAGAATATTTCTCTTTTTTAGAACAAGTTCCTATGCTTGAGAAAATGTTAGTTGATAGCGGCACTATTATTATTAAATTTTGGTTCTCCGTGAGTCAACAAGAGCAGAAGAATAGGTTTATTGCTAGAGAAGCACATCCTCTAAAGCAATGGAAACTTAGTCCAATTGATAAAGCATCTTTAGATAAATGGGATGACTATACAGAAGCTAAGGAAAGAATGTTTATGTATACTGACAAACCATATGCGCCATGGGTCATAGTAAAGTCAGATGACAAAAAAAGAGCACGATTAAATGCTATTAGATACATTCTTAATGCTATTGATTATGACAATAAGTCACTAGAGGTTGCTATACCTCCAGATCCTTTAATTGTTGGTTCTTCTTCAAAAATATACAAATAGTCCTTTAACTTGCATTTTAATTGTGAAAAAATGAGAAATACGTATTGACTAACAATAAGCTTTAAAATATAATTGTCGCTATGTTTGGGCCTATAGCTCAGTTGGTTAGAGCGCCGGACTCATAATCCGTAGGTCGTAGGTTCGAGTCCTACTGGGCCCACCATCATTACCTAACATATATTTAAATATCAAAAAAATTTAATTAAAATAACTCAAGCTGACAAAAATTTTTTTCTTAGTTTTATAAAAAATATTATATGATTCTAGACTATTCCAACTTAAACCAATTAGGCGCTTTATATGATGGGGTGTTCTGATTATACGCACTAAAAAACTCATTAACATTTAATGTTCTATCTTCTTTGATGTCAGCACCTTCAATATTAAAGATAACAAAATTTCTTAAATCATTATAACTTATATAATTATTATTCTTAACGATAAGCCTCCTTAAATCAGCAAATTTTGGTTTTTGAAGGAGCTCTAACGCTCCGTTACCAGTTTTGGTTTCTTCACCTACCTGAAAATTAAATCTCTCAGTATTTCTACTTCTTTTAACTAAACATATAGCAATTATATATGCTAGAATCGAATGAGCTATAGCAAATGGTAAATAATCGGAACTAATTTCATTCAACGATTCCAAAAGTTCATTAAAATAGTCTTTTTTCGAAAAATTAGAAGTAAGATTCGACCAAGTACTCGTTTTACTTTTCAATTTCTTTAAAAAATCAATTATAAGAGAGGTTGGTATGATGTTTGACTGATCAAGAAAAGTCGATTTACAGTTAATCTCCTCATACATAGCTTGAGTCGCCATTCTATTCTCATTTTCATAAAATGTTGTTTTATAGTATTCACTGTAATTAAATTCACTGTAATTAAAAGGCCCTATTTCTTCTGAAGAATAAGCACAATAAATTTTATTACATAACTTACTAAAAAGCTTGTTATAAGAACTTTTATACTTAGTGTCTGCAACTATATCACTTCCTAGATCTTCAATACAGTCATATGTTAAACCCATATACATTTTTTGACGAAATTCTTCTATTATCATATCATCTTGTTGATGAAGGCTTTTACGTACTTTATATATTTCAGTGTACGTATTAAACTTGATTTTTGTTCCTAAATTAAGGTATGTATCTAGTAGCCAAACATCAAGGTTAGATGTTCTTATATAAGTAAGAAAGTCCTCAAAAGTGGGAGTAAGTTTTTGGTTTATATAACTATTAATTCTCTCTCTATCAGAAGTTCTATAAAGAATTACAAAATGGTGAGTATTTATATTTAATCTTACTATACATACAGTATAACCTCTTAATGACTCTATTTTTGTATTCAAAAACTTTAAAGCAACGTAACAGATCTTAGATTGCTCTGTACAATCTCCTATTTTCCCAATTAAAGATGATAAAGCAATCCTTTCACAAGAAATTTCTTCATCATTACTAGTTGGAGCGGCTAATGATAATTTTAATAAACCACGAAGCTTTTTATTCTGCTGAAAAATAGGAAGATTACTTGAGTAAGGGACAGATTGCCTTATTGAGGTGACTATTTGTTGGGCTAATATTTCATTCATTATAATTTCTCCTTTTTAATACACTTAAACAACTTAACAAAATTAAGATGTAAAAAATTAAACGAGCTTGTCGGTTGTAATAATTAAAAACTTAATACCAACCAGACTCTCTGGGGCTGTTGCAAGCTGGAATTAGATGGGTGGTAACAAGGCAAAAATATTCGAAAAAGCGCAGTTTACACGTAGTAAATGAGCATTTTGAAAATATTTTTAACACAGTTAGAAACATATAATTTTAGTTTGCAACAGTCCCTCTCTTATGCTGAACTCAAATATATCACTTAAATATATGGTTTATATAAGGGGTTTTTAATAAGACTTAGGAATTTTTAATAGCCCATACAAGTTTGTGACATAGCCCACTACTAGGTATAAAAATAATATTTGCTTAAATAATTTTATACAAGCTATTTAAGAGACTGTATGGTCAGCCTGAGACAATAACATACTACTTTTAAGTGTATTAACTGTAAAGTATAAAGTAGTTGCTTTTTAGACAATTGCTTCAAGAAATTTTTGCTTATCTTTCTTTGTTAATCTGACTCTATGCTCATTCATTAAAGTGCCATGATAGGATTTGTTTAGAGTTTCTAAAATATCCATCAATAATTCATAACATGTTTTTACATCATATCCTAAAGCTGAAAGCTTTCTAAAATTCATAACTGCTATTATGCCATTTATACTACCATTATTAGTGCTTTCAAACTCTTGCTTATCATTATCTGGCAATATACTAAATATAACATCTCTATAATTAATTTTTTGAAAAACTTTCTCATCAGTATACCTAAGATCATGGTGTTTCAACTGCATAGCTAAATTTTTTATTTCAATAGGTTCTATGCTTTCAAAGTACAGTAAAAGATACCCATCTCTTAATAAAGGGTACTCAAGCTGTATCTCTACAACTTCTTCAGAAAAATCATTTTTTAGTTGGCTTGTTAAAAGTTCACTACTTGTTCTCTCTATATTTTCTAGTGTCAGTTTTTGTTTTAAACGCAAACTTTTACGAAAAAGATCAATAATTATTAATACAACTAAAATTAAAACCAAAACTAAAATCAACGACATATAACCACCCACACCACTATCTTTTATTAAACTAATATTATATATATAAAGGCTATAAAAATTAAGATTTTTGAACAATTATAGAGTCTAATATATCAACTATTTTTTGATCAGTATCTACTATCATGTTTTCATGAATACTTGTAAACTCCTGCATTATATAGTCATTTCTTTGCTTATCATCAAATAGTCTTCTTAATTCTTGATATAAATTATCTACTGTACAGTCTTCTTGTATTAACTCTTTTATTATTTCACTTTTATGTAAAATATTGGGAAAAGCCCAAAAGCTATGATTACCTATCAACAATCTTCCTAAAAAAGCCGATAATGCTGAGACTTTGTATCCAACCACCATTGGTAATTTGCATAACATAGCCTCTAGAGTAGCTGTACCAGAAGCTAGTAAACTATAGTCAGACGCTTTTAAAATGTCATGTGATTTAGCATTGAACACTTTTATGTTTAGCTTTTGTATTTGCTCTTTATACTGGTCAAAAATTGACTGTAAAGATGGTTTTGCTAAAGGCATCACGGCTTGAAACTTATATCCTGAGTCAACTAGTTTCTGTAAAGCTTCAAGAAATAGAGGTAAAAGTCTAGATACCTCATTACTCCTACTGCCAGGTAAAACTGACAATATTGGTAAACTTGTATCTCCTAAACCCAACTCTTTTCTATAGCTAGCTCTATCTATGTTTATTGGGATATTTTTTGCCAAAGGATGGCCAACAAATATTGCTTCAAAATCATGTCTTTTTTTATAATAATCAACTTCAAAAGGCAATATTGCCAATATTTTATCTGTAGCTTTTCTAATTTTTTTGATTCTATACTCACGCCATACCCATATTTTAGGACTCACATAATGTATAGTTTTTATACCAGCTGCTCTAAGTTTTCTTTCAACAGTAAGATTAAAATCTGGAGCATCTATTCCTATAAAAATATCTGGTTTATTCTGCTTGAAGTAGTTAATAACTTTCCTGCGTATATTTAAAATCCGCCAACCTTTTGAAATTATTTCCAAAAAACCTATTAAAGAAAGAGCGTCCATAGGATAAAGACTTTTAAAGCCAGAAGCCTCCATCTTTGGACCACCTATACCCTCTATAATAGCGTCAGGATACCTTTCTTTAAGCTTTGCAACTAAAGTACCACCTAACTGATCTCCTGATAGTTCACCAGCTACTATACCTATTCGCATTATCTTAATATACCTCTTCTAGAAGTACTCATCAGCTCAACAAAAGGCTCTAAAACAGGCTCTTCTGTAGCCATATTTTTTATAATTTCAAAGGCTTCATTTATCATTAAACCACGACGATAAAGTATTTTATAAACATCTTTTATCTTCTTTATCTGTTCTGCTGTAAAACCCCGTCTTTTAAGCCCTTCAGAATTTATACCGCAAGGAGACGCGCCAGCAGTAACTGCTGTCACCATTAGATATGGTGGCACGTCTTTGCCTATTAATGCAGCATGAGCGATAAATGCATGCTTACCTACAGTACAGAACTGGTGGACCCCAGTGTTAGAGCTCAAAATAGCATAATCCTCGATATGAACATGACCAGCTAGACCAACACCATTTACTAGGTTAATGTTATTTCCTATCTTACAGTCATGACCAATATGCACATAACACATAATTAGATTATTATTGCCGATCGAAGTTATTCCAGATTCCTTTAGCGTACCACCATGTATCGTCGCACATTCTCTAATAATATTATTGTCACCTATAACAACTTGAGAAAAATCTCCTTTTTTATAAGTATAATCAATAGGATCATCTCCAATAGATGCATACTGAAAAATACGATTATTTTTACCAATAACTGCATTATCACCTATAGTAACATGGCTTTTAAGCTCAGTGCCTTCACCAATAACTACATTTTCACCAACAACACAAAATGGACCAATTATAGCACTATCTGCTATCTTAGCACTTTCGTGAACTACCGCTAGGCTATGTATCACTATTAATAATCCTTATAAGCTGCCATTAATTCTGCTGAACAAACAATTTGTCCATCAACTTTTGCTACAGACTCAGCTGTACATATAATATTCTTTTGTTTAACCATTCGTGATTCAATAATCAGTACATCACCAGGGACAACTGGCCTTTTTACTCTAACCTTATCTATACCTGCAAGCATAAAAGTTCTTCTACCACCACCAGCTTTAGCAACTACATGTGCAAATAGTGTCTCAGCCATTAGTTCACCTAATATAGCTGTAGCTTGAGCCATCGCTTCAACAATTAAAACTCCTGGCATTACTGGGAATTCAGGAAAATGTCCATTAAAAAAATCTTCATTAATTGTAACGTTTTTCTGAGCTATTATACTTCTTTCTTCAATATTCCAGTCAACAATTTTATCTAAAAGAGCAAAAGGATACCTATGTGGCAAAATCTTCCTAATTCCCATCACATCTATTTGCTTATTATTTTCATCAAATTGACTCATTACAAATCCTCATTACTTACTTAATTAATTTATTTTCTAAATCTTTAACTCTAGCTATTAATTTATCTATTTTTGATAATCTAGCTACAAACCTACCCCATTCGATTCTTGGTTTTGCTTCAAAAGCGGCGTAATACATACCCGGTTTTGTCACGGATTTACCTACATTAGAGGCGCCCCCTATTACAGCATTATCGCAAATACTAATATGACCAGTAATAGCAGATTGGCCGCCTATAAGACAGTTACTACCTATCTTAGTACTACCTGCTACTGCTGTCACACCTGCCAAAGCTGTGTTTTCGCCGATAACCACATTATGAGCTATCTGTACTAAATTATCAATACGTGCCCCTTTTTTAATGATAGTGTCATCAATAGCACCTCTATCAACCGTAGTATTAGCACCAATCTCAACATCATCTTCAATAACTACTCTACCTAGCTGCGGTATTTTAGTCCACGAACCATCATCGTCACGTGCATTTCCAAACCCGTCACAGCCTATAACTGCATTCTGGTGAATAATACATTTTGCCCCGATAATAACATCATGTGCTATAGATACATTACTCTTAATAATTGTGGAATTCCCTATTTTCGTTCCGTCCTCAACAGTAGCGCAAGCACCTATTACAACATTATCGCCTAAAACAACATTTTCACCGATAACTGCATTTGCTTCAATAGTTACATTATCCCCGATAACCGCACTAGCTGCTATAACAGCCTTACTATGTATCTTACCACTAGGTTTTGGAGATTTATCAAAAATCTCCATTACTTTCGCTAATGCCATATATGGGTTAGATAATACAATAGCGTTCGTATTACAGTAATCTAAAGCTTCTTCTGTAATTAAAACAGCAGAAGCTTTTGTATTAGATAAATCTTTTAAGTACTTAGGATTAGTGCAAAAGGATATATCTCCCTCTTTTGCTTGAGATAAAGTAGCTATTTTAGTTATTTCAATACTACTATCACCCTTAATCACACCATCTAATTTTTCTGCTAATAAATTTAAGCTATACATTATTTTACCCACCAATTAAAGTTTTTGGTTTTTCTAAGAGTTCTTGTTCATCATGACTACAACATCGCCAGATATGTCATCAACACCATTTACGTAAGCAAGAGCCTGAGTAGTTAGTATAACATTATAACCTTTCTGTTTTGCTATTGTCTCCACTGATTTATCAAATGCAGCTTGGAACTTTTTAGATAATTCATCTTTTCTTGAGTATTCTTTTTGTTGTAAAACTCTAGCTTTTTCTGCAAAAGTTTGTTGTTCTTGTTGTATTTGCTGTTGTTGTTTTTCTAACTCAGCTTTTGTCATAGTAGTAGATTTTTGCTGTAATTCTTTAACCTTTGCCATAATGTCATTTTGTTGTTGCTGTAGCTTTGAAGCCTCTGGTTTAAGGTCATTTTCTAATTTTTTAACACTTACTGAACCAAGGTCCGTGTCATTAAATATCTCTACCGGATTAACTATAGCTATTTTAGTATCCGCATACGAGATAGTAGTAGCCACTGTAAAAAGCATCAACATAATTAAAGTTTTCTTAATTATTTTTTTCATATTTTTCTCCTTTGATTTTTAGAAATTTTGTCCAAGTGAAAACTGGAATACCTGAGTAACATCACCCTTTTGAACATTAAATGGTTGAGCAAAAGATACTGCTAGTGGCCCCATTGGTGAAGCCCATCTAAATTCAACTCCAACTGAATATTTAAGGTTACCCAAAGATGGCGATGTAGGGCTAGGTGGAGTTGGAGATAACACTCCATTTAGATCGTATGTTATGTATGTGTTACCTATATCTAAAAACGCACCAATTCTCATATTAGAACTATCCTTAATAAAAGGTACTGGAAACAATAAATCCCAGTTGTTATATATATTAAGGTTACCACCAATTGAATTACCTGGCTGAGGATTATTAGGGTCTATTAAGTTAAGATCTCTAGGGCCTAATGAACCTTGTAAGAAACCACGCACTGATCCCCAACCACCTCCATAGAAGTTCTCATAAAAAGGTAGTTCTTTAGTTTTTCCATAACCTCCACCATACTGCACTCCTGCCCTAATTGAGAGCGCTGATAAATCTGTATTTGGTACAGCAATATTATAAGTCCCCCCAACTTCAACTTTATAAGAATTAATATTACTTATTCCAGGTATATTTATTGAGCCATTTAAATTAAATGACCCTCCCTGAGTTGGGAACATATATTTATTAGAGTTATTATAGCTCCAACCACCTGTTATAGCAGGCTCATTAAATACATTTCTACCTCCTTGCTGCTGAATAAACCATTCAACTATAGAAGATTTATAACCTTCTGACTGCTTAAGGGTGTTGTTAGCAAATGTCAATCCCCAAGATACATTACTAAATGTTGATATAGGCAAACCATACATCAACCTAGCACCGAGCGTATCTAATTGGTATGCAGCTATGGCGTCTGTTTTAGCAAAGTTTGAGCGGTTAACATATGCTGAAACACTTTGGCTGATCCCTGAAGTAGTAAAAAAAGGATCAATATAACTTATATCTAATTGTTGGAACGGTATGGAAAGCTGAGCATTAATATTAAAAGTATTACCTGTACCAAACACGTTAGGCATATTAAGCCTACCGCCTATCATAAAACCATATAAATCTGAATAACCTAAGCTACCACTTATTGAGTTAGCGTTACGCTCCTTAATATTGTAGTTTATATCTACCAAATCATCAGAGCCTTCTACAGGAACAAGTTGCATGTCAGCAGAACTAACGTAAGGTAACTGATCAAGCCTTCTTTGTGACTTATCTATAGCCTCTTTATCATAAGTGGATTGTTCATAATATTGAAGCTGCCTACGAAATACGTAATCATTTGTGACATTATTACCAAAGAAATTTACCCTATTTACATAAACTTTTTTACCTGCATCCACAATAAATTTAAAAGAAACTACTCGATTTTCCTTATCAACATCTGGAATAGGGTTGACTGTTGCGAAAGCATAACCCTTACTTCCTAATAAAGTTTTTATTGACTCTACAGTATCTACAAGCTTCTTTTTTGAAAAAATTTCACCTTCTTTTAGCTGAATCAAGGATTCAACTTCTGATTTAGGTATTATAAATTTACCATCTAGAGATATATCACCAACCTTATAAACTTCACCCTCCTGGATACCAAGAGTTATATAAGAATGTTCACGATCTTTTGACATAGAGGCTTGTTTAGAAGTAACCTTAAAATCAAGAAAACCTCTATCAAGATAATAATTTGTCACATCTTGAACTGATTTCTCCATACCGTTAGGAGAGTAACTATCAAACTGAGCTAAAAAACCCCACAAATTCCAAATAGATGGTGTTTGAAAAGCTAAGCCACTTTTTAGATCACTATCGTCAAAATTTTTATTACCGACAAAATTTATGTCTCCAATTGTTGCAGGCTTTCCCTCTTTAATTGTTAAATTAATGTTTATTCTGTTGTTCGGTAGTTTTCTGATGTTTTCATCAATTTTGGCACCATATAATCCCATCATTGAATACTGAGAAAGCAATGATTGTTTAATTAAAAACATTGTATTAGGATTATAGATATTACCTACATACACCCCAGCGTCAGTAAAAACTTTTTCAAGATCCTCTTTTTTGATTTTTTTATTACCACTGAAACTAAAATCTGCAATAACTGGTCTTTCTTTTACGTTTACAAAAAGGTTGCTACCCTTACGATATAGGTCTACACTATTAAAAAAACCTGTACCATAGAGATTATTAATAATTTGGTTTGTATCTTCTGGTGTGATATAACTACCCCTCTTAAAACCTATACGGCTTTTAACTACATCACTCTGTAATCCTTCTAAACCAACTATAGATACTTTGTCTAGTATAAAGCTACCTGTTTCTGCCCAGCCAGCACACGCAATACCCATAAGAATAGAGGTTAATACAAACTTCTTTCTTAAAAAAAACACTTAATTCTACCTCAAAATAGAATCAACTAAACATCGAGCTTTTTTATCAATCTCAAAAACTTCTTCTATTTGTTTAGGATTCTCAAACTTTAATTTTTTTAATATTTTTTTATTGATTTTTATAATATCTAAATATTTAATTTTACCATCTAAAAATGCTTCTACCAATTTTTCATTAGCAGCATTAAATACTATATTTGCTGCGTAATCTTTATTTTTTAAATTTTCAAACACTAATTTTAAAGCTTCAAACCTACTAAAGCATGCTTTTCTAAATGTCAGCTTTATTTTTGTAAAATCCAACTCTGCAACATTGGCATACCCTCTAGCTGGATAATACAAAGCATTTGCAATGGGAGTTTTCATATCAGGAACACCCAATTGAGCCAGAAAACTACCATCTACATATTTAACCATCGAGTGAATAACACTTTGAGGATGAATTAAAACGCTAATTCTATCAGCTGGAACACGAAAAAGCCAATATGCTTCTATCACTTCCAAAGCTTTGTTAACCATAGTTGAAGAATCAACTGAAATTTTTTTTCCCATATTCCAATTAGGATGAGCACATGCTTGCTCAGGGGTTATATTAACTAGGTCATCTAACTGCTTATCTCTAAAGGGTCCTCCTGAGGCTGTAAGAATTATCTCGGCAATTTCTTTTTCGTTAAAAGTCTTGCTTTGATTATCCAAACACTGAAATATTGCATTATGTTCACTATCTACAGGTATAAGCTGGGCGTTATTTTTTGCCACCTCTTCAATTAACAAATGCCCTGCGGCTACTAAAGATTCTTTATTAGCTAAAAGTATTTTCTTGCCTGTCCTAGCAGCTGCAAAAGTTGGCTTAAGTCCAGCTACTCCAACTATAGCAGACATTACTATATCAACTTGTGGATCACTAGCAATTTGCTCTAAAGCTTCCTCACCAACCAAAATCTCAACTTCTCTAACGAGTTCTCTAAGCTTTTGGTATTTTTGCTGAGTAGGTACAACGACGTACCTAGGCTGAAATTCTTCACATAAACTAGCAAGCTTTTTTATATTACTAAAGGCACTTAGGGCATACACCTCAAAGCTACTACTCTCTCTAATTACACTTAATGTGCTATCTCCTATAGAACCTGTAGCTCCTAATATAGTAACCTTGCTTTTCATAGACATAACCTTTATTCTGTTAAGTCAACATCTAAAGCTATTTCAGTTTCTTCTTCTAAGCTTTCCTCTATATCTGTATCATCTTGTTTTACAACCTTCAAACCTATAAGTTTTTCATTGTTTCGAAGGTTGATCAACCTAACACCCTGTGCCGAACGACCACACTCTCTAACTTCAGATGATGATGTTCTAACTAAGGTACCATTATTTGTAATCATCACAATATCTTCATCTTCAGCAACAAGGACAGCCACAACTACTTTACCGTTTCTTTCTGATGTAGAAATTGCTATAACTCCTTGACTAGATCTTTTTGTTTTTCTATATTCAGAAACTGGTGTTCTTTTACCATAACCGTTTTCTGTAGCAGCAAGGACTACACCCTCCTCAGGATTTGTCACAAGCATAGAAACTATCTTTTGATCATCTTGTAAACGCATACCTGTAACACCAGCAGCAGAACGACCCATAGCCCTAACATCAGATTCATCAAAGCGAATAGCTTTGCCTGCATCTGAAAACATCATAATCTGCTTATTACCATCTGTAAGTGCAACATAAGATAACTCATCACTATCATTTAAACCAATAGCGATCTTACCTGTAGAACGTGGCCTTGCAAATTCTGACAAATCAACTTTTTTAACTCGACCTAGCTTTGTAGCCATAAACACGTACCAGCCTTCTTCAAACTGTGAAATTGGCATAAGAGCAGTGATTTTTTCATCTTTTTCTAGTGGTAAAATATTATTTATTGGCCTACCTTTAGAGATTCTACTAGCTACTGGGAAATCATAAACTTTTGACCAATAAACTCTACCTAAGCTTGAAAAACAAAGCATAGTATCGTGAGTTGATGCTAAAATTAATTTAAAGATACTATCTTCTTCTTTAGTTTTGGTTGCAGACTTTCCTACTCCACCACGTTTTTGAGCATTGTATAAACTTAATGGCTGAGTCTTAACATAACCATCCATCGATAATGTTACAACCATTTCTTCTTCTGCTATTAGATCTTCTCTTGTCAAATCTAATCTTGAGGAAATAATTTCTGATTTTCTAGCGTCGCCAAAGTTTTCTCTTATTTCAACAAGTTCTTCTTTAACTACTCTAATAAGCTCATTTGTATCACTTAATATTGCTATTAGATACTTAATTTTATCAATTAATTCTTTAAACTCATTTACTATCTTGTCTTGTTCAAGACCTGTTAGTCTATGTAGCCTCAAAGCTAAAATCGCATCAGCTTGCTCTTCTGTTAGATTATATGAAGAATCTGTTTGAATACCGTAGTGAGAAGCTAGCGTTTCTTTACGATACATTTTAACATCAACACCTTCAAGCATATTTTTGACAAGGATACCATTCCATGACTTAGCTAGCATAGATTCTTTAGCATCAGCTGGACTTGGCGAAGCTTTGATAAGCTCGATCATCTCATCTATATTTGATAAAGATAACAATAGTCCTTCTAAAATATGAGCTCTTTCTTTTGACTTTCTTAGCTCATATATAGTACGGCGAGTAACAACTTCTTTTCTATGTTTTATAAATTGCTCTAAAATTTCTTTTAGGCCTAAAAGCTTTGGTCTATTGTCACTAAGAGCAACCATGTTAATACCAAAACTACATTGTAATTGAGTTTGAGCGTACAAAGTATTTAATACAACCTCTGGAGATTCATCTCTTTTTAAATCTACTACCACTCTAATACCATCTTTGTCAGACTCATCTCTAAGTTCTGAAATGCCTGTTACTTTTTTATCTTTAACAAGCTCAGCAATTTTTTCAACTAGTTTTGCTTTATTTACCTGATAAGGTATCTCTGTAATTATTATTTGCGATTTACCTGATGCTTCATCTTCTTTTATATCAGCCTTAGCTCGCATTATCACACGGCCACGACCTGTTTTATACGCCTCTAAAATACCATCTGTACCATTTATATAGGCACCTGTTGGAAAATCTGGTGCTGGGATATAGTGTATTAACTCTTCAACACTTAAACCTGGATTGTCTATAAGAGCTATTGTTCCATTAATTACCTCTGTCATATTATGAGGAGGGATATTTGTGGCCATACCAACAGCAATACCTGATGAGCCATTAACTAAAAGATTTGGTACTCTTGTTGGTAAAACATCTGGAACTAACTCTGTGTTGTCGTAGTTTGGAGAAAAATCTACCGTCTCTTTATCAATATCCACCAAAAGCTCATGAGTAAGCTTTTGCATTCTAATCTCTGTATAACGCATAGCTGCTGGTGAATCACCATCAACTGAACCAAAGTTACCTTGACCATCTACTAATGTATAACGTAGAGAAAAAGGTTGAGCCATCCTAACGATAGTATCATAAACTGCAGTATCACCATGTGGATGATATTTACCTATAACATCACCGACAACCCTAGCAGACTTCTTATAAGGTCTATTATAATAGTTTGATAGCTCATTCATCGCAAAAAGAACTCTTCGGTGAACTGGCTTCAACCCATCTCTGACATCTGGTAAAGCTCTACCAACTATAACACTCATTGCATAATCAAGGTATGATTGCTTTAATTCTTTTTCTATATTTATTGATGATGATTCTTTAGTCGTTACAGACATTACTTACCGTTTTTAATAAAGATATGACATATGGGTGATATTTTAACATACTCAAGCCTAAAAAGCATCTTTTGATAATAAGTAAGAAACCAGTAAAAACTCTTAAAAATTTATGACTAATCAATTAATTTCCAATTTATAGCATTAAGTTTATGATTAGATAAATACTGGTTACAAAGTATAAAATGGTTACATCCTAGAAAGCCACGATGTGCTGATAAAGGAGATGGATGGGTTGACTCCAGAATTAAGTGTTTAGAATTATCAATAAGGTTTTTCTTTTTACGTGCATGAGAGCCCCAAAGCATAAAAACAACGTTTTCTTTATATTCCGATATTTTATGTATTACTGTATCTGTAAAAGTTTCCCAACCAATGTCTTTATGTGAGTTTGCCTTATGAGCCTCCACAGTTAAAGTTGTGTTTAACAAAAACACACCTTGCTTTGCCCAATCGACTAAGCAACCATGATTTGGAATCTCAAAATCTGAAATACTGCGAGCAAGCTCTTTATACATATTGCGTAAAGATGGTGGAACATCAACTCCCTTTTGTACTGAAAATGCTAGACCGTGAGCTTGATTATAATTATGATATGGATCTTGACCAAGAATTACCACTTTTAAATCTTCTAACTTAGTATACTTAAAAGCGTTAAAAATATTCTCTTTAGCTGGAAATATAACTTTACCTTTATTTTCCTCACTAGCCAAAAATTCTAATATTTGCTTAAAATAAAGTTTTTGTTTCTCTTTTGATAAAATATTTGACCAGGTCATTGCAAGCGCCCTTATGGAACTCTTAAAATGTTTAATTTATATATTATATTATTTAAACAACATTCTTGAAACTACTGTTTTTCAAATAACGCTTCTATCCTTTAGGATTTAATATGTAAATTTTCTAATTTCTCCTTTATACCTGCATCAGCTACTCTACTCCAAAATGAAACTTTCTTTTTATGCTTTTCTATTAGAGAATTAAAAGCTAGGTTGTATTCTCAATGTTTATGCTGATTCCGTAATGTGTCCTGTCCTATTAGGAGTTAAATAATTTAAACATTTTTTAGGTCTATTATTCAAGTCAATTTACAATTTTGTGAAACGTAAGGTTTTAACTTGTAGTTTCCACAATTATTTATATCTTTGATATTGTTTTCCACCATGTTATCATGTTATAACAATATAAAAAAGGAGCTTAAAGACATGAGTATAGAAGTTTCAAAAAGAGAGTTTTGTCATAATGTATCTAAATATGTCTCATTAGTTAAAAATACTACTGATAAAATTATTGTAACTAATAGAGGTAAAGAAGAATGTGTACTTTCTGCTGTTAATTCACAAAAAGAAGCTAGAATGGAAGCTATAAATAAAATAAGAAATAAATTTAAGGGTAAGCTGAATTGTAACAGTATCACAGAAACAGTATTACCACCGATGGATATATAAGCATGTTGAGAAAACCAATTATTTTAGATACATGTGCTATAGCTTATTTATTTTTATCGGATGAATTAGACACTAAGCACCAAGTTAGTGATGGCTTACTATCATATATAGAAAACCATGGTGCGGTAATTCTATCAATATCATTTGCTGAGTTAGAATGCTTAACCAGAAAGAGCTATAACTCTTTGTCCTCATTAGATGTTAATGAATTATATTCTGAACTCTCAAAAATATTTGAAATTGTAGATATAGATACTGATTTATGGTTGGAAGCAGTGCGTCTTGAATGGGACCATAAAGATCCAGCTGATAGGCTAATAGTAGCATACGCTAAGTATTATAATTATCCCATAGCAACATCTGATCTTAAAATAAAAAGTTATTACAGTAATACGATTATTTAAAGAATCGCAAAGGCTAATAAAGAATGACTAGAAAAAGATAATGCAACTTTATGGGGCTGTTGCAAGCTGGAATGGTCAAGTAACCCTATAGACAAATTAAGCCACCTTCTTAAATTTAGAGAAAACTGGAACCAAGAATAAAAACAAACTAAAACCTGTAAAAGTAGCAAGTAACATATATATTGTAAAGGCTGTTATATTTGTCTTACTTAATATACCTACTAAATAAACTGAGAGTGCTGCGCTACTTAACTGCATAGCTCCCATAAATCCTGAAGCATAACCTGATATTTTTTCAAAACTACTTACAAGCCCAGCTGTTCCTAAAGGGAGTAAAAAGCCATTGCCGAATGTTAATATTGTAGCTGGTAATATTAAATCAACAGGAGTAAAGCTTACCCCATGGTTAAGTACAATAAACATTATTCCACCCAATCCAAAAAAGCCGTACCCTATAAAAATAGTCCTATCTATACACATAAATGATAGTAAACGCTTTGCTACTTGATTCCCAAATAAGTAACTAAGTGATAATGAAATATAGAAAAAACTAATTTCTACAGCAGTGTACTTGAAGTGATGAAATAAAAATGGAGATTCTGCTATATAACCAAAATATGCAATATATGCAAAGCATACTATCGATGTATAGGCCCAAAAATTTTTACAAAAAAATAATTCCTTATAATATCCAAATATAATTTTAGGATGAATAGATACCCTATTTTCCTGAGATTTTGTCTCATGTAAAAATAAAATTATCATAAAGAATAAAATGCTGGAAAGTAGCACCACAAAAGCAAAAATAATCCTCCAATTTGCAATACTTCCTATTAATCCACCTATTACTGGAGATATAGCTGGAGACAGTCCAACTATTGGAAATATAACTGTAAAGATCTTTGCTGATTCTTGTTTGGTATAAGTATCACCAACAACAGCTCTGCCTATAACCATACCTGAGCTTGCTCCTATAGCTTGTAGAAGCCTTGAAGCAATAAACATATTAATAGAAACTGATAACATACATAAAAATGTACCAATAACAAAAATTACCATGCCCATTAGTATAATAGGTCTTCTACCATACCTATCACTTAATGGACCATAGATTAATTGTGATATAGCTAAGCCAAACAAATATACACTTAAAGTTAACTGTAACGAGTGCTGAGAAGTCTCAAAATAATCACCAATCTGTGGCAAAACAGGTATATAAATATCTGTTGCGATTAAGCCTATTGCACACATCAACCCTATAATAAACAAAAAAATTATATTATTTTTCATAACACTTTTACCTTAAACTTTTAACAGTTGTAACGGGTTATTAAGAGTAATATCTTTAAACCGTTTTTTACTTAACTTCATACTCTCAAACCACTCTTTTGATTTTAGATACCAGTCAGCAATACTAGGTTGAGACTTTTGTCCAAAGTCTGAGCTATATATTACTCTTGGAACATTTTTTAAAACCTCCACCATATCATCCCACGATTGATATTTTAATGTATAGGTCAAAGCACACTGTTCAACCCATAAAAATCCATATTGGCCTGATAGAACTAATAGTTCTTTAGCTGTTAACCCAGTCATAGGGTTTGCTGGTTGATTAAGCATAAATTTATCAACTTTTAATTTTGCACACTCTTCTAACAATAATAAAATTTCATTTTTACTTGCATGCCCGCTTGTAACTACTATTGGATAGTCTTTACTCATCTTTAATATATCAATTACATCCTCTTTTAGTGTATTTTTAATGCAAATAGAGGATGGCTCTGATGCATACTTTTCAGCCCATTGATTACTATACGATCTTATTAACTTACTCTTATGTTGAGTTTTTCTTAAAGTAGGTAAATGAACAAGTATTCGTAACCTATCAGCATATGTATATTCCGATAAAGCATGTAAAATGGTTTTTCTACTTACTCCTCCAGCAATATTGTTTAAAACTATTGATGGTAGTACTGGCAAATCTTGGGTTCTTGCAATTTCAGCTGCCTGAACTGTTGATCCTAAATGGCTCTTCAAAATTACTGCCCCACCTAGTTCTTGGTATTTTTTTCCTGCTGAAATTGAATTCTCTCTTCTTAAAAATAGATCTGGAGATGCATGGTAATGTATATCAATAAAATTTATGTTCTGCATTTTATGAGTCCCATGGTCGCGCATAATTAAACCTAGATCTAGCCTCTGATAGACCCATTCCCAATTCTATAGCTTCTATGATTTTCTTTTCTGTTTCCTCTATACACCTAGCTCTTTTACAAACCTCTTCAATCTTATCCTTGGGTATAAAAAGGATTCCATTTTTATCACCAAAAACAAGGTCTCCATGGCTAACCAAAACATCCCCCATTTTTACACAACACTTCTCAGCAACCTTTTTGACACGATTTTTCCCAGAAGCCATAAAGACATGACTACTATAAACTGGTAAGTTTGAGCTTTCTATTTCTTCTATATCTCTAACTGCACCGTAAACAACAGCTCCACCGATCTTTCTTAATGTCGAAACTCTAGTTAGTATCCCTCCCCATGTGGTACACCAATCTCTTGCCGCGTTATCTATTAATATTATTTCACCTTGTGATACATTATCAATATAATTGCCAGCATTTTGAAAGCCTTTATCCTCATCTAAAAGATCATATTTAACTGTGTAAGCAAAACCTATTAAAGTATTATTTGAGCTTCTTACACTAAACCCGGTAACTCGATCCTTAATACCTAAGCTATCTAAGGCGTCAGAAACTACTGATGTAGTTAGTTTAGAAAATTCATGTTTAACCTGCTCAAGCTTCATTTATTTTCTCCTAACATTTTTTTTAGAGATGATAGGATGCTAAAACATCCAAAATGTAACGCATATTTTTGAACTTCTGGGCCTCTATAAGCAATTTTTAATTTATTATAGTAATTTAGATTGTTATACCTAGTATTACATTCAAGAATAGTCGAACCACTATAAGGAAGCTTTTTCTTAAATTCCTCTAAGCCTTTCATTTCTACATAAATAAGTTCTTCTGATTCGTCAGTTACATCACTAATATATGGTGCAACTAGTTTCCCTAACTCTCCATCTGTCAGATAGTCTATTATTTTTATATTCAATTTACTTTTACTTACAAAATCTAGTAATCTGGTTTTACTATCTCTTCCATCATTAGAAACTGTATGTTTATCTAAATGCCTATTAACTTTACTTATAATACTTTGTAATTGAAATTCTTTTGACACTAGGAAAGAAAGCTTTACATCAATGTATGGGTAGCTCCACCTGTATGCAACCTCTACTTCAGATGCTGAAATTATTCTATCGATATCATCTGCTATATCTGCTTCAATAACTCCCAATAATTTCCATGTAAGACTTTTTTTCTCTATTAAAAACTTTTGCTCTTCTAAATATGGTATTACATATTTTTCAAACATTGGTTGATTTTCACTAGGAGGACCAGGTAACATAAAAACGACCCTGTTATTAATATTAATTTTGCATCCAGCTGCGGTGCCATTTGGGTTTTCTAGTATTTCTGCACCTTTTGGGAAAAATGCTTGCTGCTTATTTACATCATGCACTGAAATATTAAATCTTTTAAATCTATCACAAACAAGTTTCCAATTTTTTTCATCAAAAACCAGCTCCTTACCAGTTGCGCCTGCTACAGCATCTCTTGTCTTATCATCAGAAGTTGGACCTAATCCTCCTGTAATTATTACACAATCACTACTATTTAAACCAAACTCAATTGCTAACTTAATATCTCTTTGGTTATCAGAAACTAACTGATGTCCTTTGACACTACCTCCTAAGGAGGTGATCTTTTGTGAAAAATATTGTGCATTTGTATCTAGCCTATCGCCATTGACTAATTCAGAACCCGTGGAAATAATTGAAATGACTTTGCTACTTAGTGGAGAATCTACCAGGTCAATTATTCTATCAGCCATCTCTTTAGTAGATGTGTTTCCTCCCATATCATAAGTTAAATATTTACCCTCTTTTATTACTTCTTTTATGGCTTTTTTAATTTTTTCTGATTGTGATGTATAATTATAGCTCTCTAATAACATAGCTATAGTCAAGAATATAGCGCAAGGGTTTGCTATATTTTTTCCTGATAATCTAGGAGCGCTTCCATGTACAGGCTCAAAATAGGCGCCTTTACTACCATAATTACCACTTGGAGCAAAACCTAATCCTCCCATAACAGCTGCTCCAACATCTGAAAGGATGTCCCCAAACATATTTTCAGCAACTATTACACCAAAATTTTCTGGCCGACGCACTAGCCACAAGCCAACAGCATCAACATTTAAAATTTCAGCCTCTATATTTCTATAATCTGATGAAATCTTATCAAAAATAGTTTTCACAAAATACGAACTATGTCGCATTACATTTGGTTTATCTGCCAAGGTAACTTTATTAAGACCATGCCTGCTTGCATACTCAAAAGCAAATTTAAATAACCTTTCTAATCCAAATTTAGTTTGTAGTCTCAATGTAGCACAAGCCTCGTCAGGGGTTATATTTTGCCACTTACTATTACTAGACACTATAGACTTAATCTCATTAGGTAAATACCCATAATCTAACCCTGAATATAACCCTTCTGTGTTTTCTCTTATTACAGCTAAATTAAAATCTTTAGATCTATCATTTATATTAAATATAGGTCTGACATTAGCAAAAAGATCTAAAGTCTGTCTAAGTTGAATAACTGGAGAAATATACATAGGAGGGTTATCAATTAAATAACTTGGGAGCTCTGATATTGCTTGTTTATATGGTTTACTTGTAATTGCTCCTAGTAATGTGGCATCACTTTCATTTATGATCTCCCATGTTTTTTGAGGAACAGGGTTGCCTTCCTTTCTCCAACACTCCCAGCCTATTTCTCCATAAATAAAGTCAAAATCTAGTGATAATGCTCCAAACACAGGTATAGCCGCCGAAACCACTTCCTGGCCCACCCCATCACCAGGTAATATAGCTATTTTTCTCAAAGAGTTACTCACAACACCACTCCTTTATAGTTTTGTCTAATTCATTCAGCATAAAATCAAGATTATCTTGAAATAGTCTCATACTTGCATTTGGTACAATTACCTGTTTATCTGTAGGCAATTTAACGTTATTTGGTGTTGCTAACTGAGATTTCTCTCCAATATATACCTTAGTATTTTTTGGCACCTTTTCTAAAACTGATAAGTTAGCTTGTAATATCAAATTAAACCCTAGTTGCATGCGCTCAATAGCTTCTATTTTCTCCATCTTACTTAATTTATAATTAATAACATAATCATCTAAGTTAGCTGCTATTTTCTCTTTAGCTATCAATGCGCTAGTTAAGTCAGCTTTATCCAAATAATCTAATATTTTACTTATCTTGGATTTTAACCTTTCATCAGCAATGGATGGCGAAGAAAATAATATAACTTTTTTATCATCAAGGATTCCCTCATCAAATACAGTTTGAATAAGCGTTCCACCCAGAGCAAAACCCATAAAAATATCATATTCATTCTTATTTAGCTTTAACCAACCTAAAAAATTATTCTTTGCCTGCTTTAATGAATCACAACCATAACAAAAGATTAAGGGATCTATTGCTTTAAACTTTAATTTTTGATTTGATAATTTATCAAATGGCTTCATGAGATAAACATGATCTTTCCATCTAGCTAGTATAGGCCCTAGGACAGCTACTTTTTTCATATATTTTCCTCTGCATAACTAAATTTAATTCTCTATATTTATTCTGAAAATTAGAGTAGTCATACCCTACAAGCGCCTTTCTTTGGTCAGCTGAGAAGTTTAATGCTGCAGCTATAATATCTGATGAGGAAAATACTAAATTTGATTTTTCTACGTTTTCAGAAAAATAATCTGCTAGCTCTAATATAGGCCCAAGATCATATTTAAATAACCCATGTTTTATTAAATATGCTATCCAATACTCTGTCTGTAAATTTCCTGAACCTTTACCCATACCCCTAATAGAGGTGTCAAAATACGTTGCCCCAGCATCTAGTGCGGATATTGAATTAGCAACAGCTAAACTAAGGTTGTTATGAGGGTGAAACCCTATTTCTATATCTATATTTTTAATTACGCTACTAACAAGTTTAGATATTTGAGTAGGTAGCAAACTTCCATTAGAATCTGCTAAATATACTAATTCAACATTTTCTTTTTTTAGCTTTTCTATAAAAAATAAAATATCATTTATATTATGTTGACTTATACGAGTCAAATTAACACAATTTTTAATACCCAGATTGTTGCTTTCTTTTATATATTCGATTGAATTTCCCGGGTTATCGATAGGAACACAACATCTTAAAAAATCAATCCCATTATCTTTCATTCTTCCTAATTCTGATATATCAACATTTCTAGGATGATACATCATTACCAATTTAGCTAATTGAGATACTTCTCTTACTCGCTTAATATAATGATCACTTCCAAGTCCACATTTCCCTATGTTATTAATCTTCTTGAAAGATCCATTTCTATAGCCTACTTCTATATAATCTATCCCAGCTAGAGAAAGCTTTTTTACCACCATATTAATTAAGCTATCAGGAAAATTGAAGTTAACTCTATATCCACCATCTCTGAGTGTTACGTCAATAATCTTTATGTTTTTTATACCTTCCATTGTCCTTCCCCTTACACTTATACAATTTCTGGGTAATTTAGATCTTATGGATATTTAAACTATAAGATTGTTTTGATCTACCAAATTTTGTTTCGATCATTACTACTAATAATCTGAATGATCCTGAAGCATCTATTATTATAATGGTCTATTAATAATTCATTTCCAAATTTTTTATACAGCACTTTAGCTATATTTAGTTATTTTTTCATTAAGTAAATGTCTAAGCTGGAATTAGATGGATGATAACAAGAGAAAAATATATAGTATACGTATAGTAAATGAGCATTTTAAAGATACAATCTGAGAGCTAAAACCAATCTGGTTTATATTTTAAATATTCAGTTTTTTCGTATAACCTATTTTTGTCAAAACCATTTTCTGAGTAATTCATCGGTAGGATTGTACGAGTAACATAGTCTCTCAAATCATCGTAAGTAATTTTTTCTTCACTTTTAGTAAGTATATTTTTTAAATCAATAAATCTTTGGCTATTTAATAAACTTAATGCTTTATTTCCTGACTTTGTTTGTATTGAATAGGAATAATTATCGTTATTCTTTATAGTTCTTTCTGATAAACATATGGCTAATATATTTGATAGATGGCCCTCAATAATATTTAACTGGAAAGATCTACTCTTATTTTGCTCATAAAAAATTTTATATTTAATCAGGTGGTCTTTCTTTGATTCAGATGAAAAGTAGTTCATCCAAAAACTAGTTGCTGCTATAAGCTCTTTAACAAAAAAATACATTAAATCTACTTGAATTTTTTTGTAGTTTAAAGTAATGGGAGTATAATTCAGATCGTTGAACTTACCCATTTGAGTGTATGGTTTATTATCATAAATAGTATTTTCATTATTCATGTATCTACCTATTGATGATTGCCGCATTGAATTTCTATAATCGATTTGCGATAAAAATAAAGAGCTATTTAATAATTCATCTATAAGAGGAGAAAAAGCATCTAAAAAACGGTTTCTATACTCTTGGTCTTGGTTATGTAGCTTGATGCCTCTTTCGTTATCATTTATCACTTTAGTTGTATCTTCCAGGTAAACTAGATCTTGTTTGCCAAAGAGACTATTGTTTAGGGGTTGTAGTTTGCTTACTTTGGAAGAAATTTTTCCCAAAATAGTATTATCAATTTTACATCCTAGCTTGATCCAACCATCGAGTATCCATACATCATAAGGCTTATTAGCTATAGACGTTATCCAATTAGGAAAACTAACTTTTTTATCCATTGCAAGTTTGCTTAGAGATTCATGTATATCTTTCGTATACTGCTCAGGATATAAAATATTAAAATGGTGGGTCCACTCATTTATTCTTACAATGTCACAACGATAATTATTTAAATTTGGAATATTTATAAGTTTGAATAAGGTGAGTATTACTTTTGATTGTTCTGTGCAATCTCCTACTCCACATAGTAAACTTGAAAGAGCTGATAATTCTTTACGTATGACTAGTGGTGTATTCCAAGAACAGGAAGGAGCATTAATTTGCACTTGAGTCTGGTGAATCGGATTATCATTATTTTCCACTAGAAAAAATGGTAGGTTTGTAGAGTACGGGATAAACTTGCGAACTTTACAAACAATAAGATTACACAATTCACTTAATTCTTTTTCTGATAATGACATTTTCTTTTGAGTCCTTGTATAATTAATATTTTATAGATACATAGTTATTTGATCTACTCATTAAATGCTTCTAGCTTACTTAATTCCTAGTTTTGTTACAATTATCAGAAATTCTTACGTCTTATCAAAATTACTGCCGCCCTTAGGAAAGTAATAATATGTGTTGGAATTGGTATAACTGCTTTTTAAGAAAATTTGAGCCTTTCCACTTAACTGTGTAAATTCAGTTACATGAATCTCTGGATTCTATCCTCAAACTCAATAGCGAAATAAGGCATAGCCTCATTCCAATATCTGACAGGCATAGACCATTTTTTAGTCAAATAATCTATAGCCAAGTACAAAGATTTGAAAACAGAGTCATCCTTAGGAAACAGCTTTTTATTTTTAATAACTTTCCTAAACTGACTATTAAGCGATTCTATCGCATTAGTAGTATAAATAACTTTACGAATTTTTGGTGGGTATTGCAAGAATACGGTTAAATTATCCCAGTTATTTGTCCATGATTTTGAAATTAAAGGATATTTAGCGTCATACTTATTTGCAAAGTTATCAAGTTCAGATTGAGCTATTTCAATGGTATCAGCATCATATATTTTCTTTAACTCTCTAGCTACCTCTTTTTTGTCTTTATATGGCACATACTTAAGACTATTACGAATTTGATGAACCATACAAAGCTGATGCTTTGTCTCAGGGTATATAGCTTGTATAGCATCAGACATACCTTTTAAATTATCAGTACATGCTATAAATATATCCTGTAAGCCTCTATTCTTTAATTCAGTAAATACTCCTAGCCAATATTTAGCACCTTCATTTTGACTGATCCAAAGACCTAATACATCCTTATGACCAGTTAACGATATGCCAAGAGCCACATACACAGCTTTATTAATAATATGCTTGTCTTCTCTAACTTTAACGACTATACAGTCAAAAAACACTATTGGATAAACTGACTCTAAAGGTCTATTTTGCCATGCTTTAACATCATCAATAATAGCTTCTGTAACATCACTTATAAAGCTTGTACTTATCTTTGTATCATATAACTCAAATAACTGTTGTTGGATATCTGTAGTACTCATACCTTTAGCATACAAAGATATTATTTTTTGGTCTAATCCATTTATCTTTGTTACTCTTTTGGGAACTATTTGAGGCTCAAAGTTACTATCTCTATCTCTAGGAATTGATATATCTATATTACCAGTATCCGTAGATAAACTTTTATTACTATAGCCATTTCTAGCATTTGAAGAGTTACTGCGTTGATGCTTTGAGTAGCCAAGATGACTATTCATTTCTGTATCTAGTGCTTTTTCTAATAATCGTTTTGTTAGTTGCTTTAGCAAACCATCTTTCTCAAACATTTGATTAACATCAACACCTGAATCTATTATTTGATCTGCAATAACTGAGTAAATATCTTCTGACTTCTTATTCTTAGACATCGTTTCTATCCTTAATATTTTGCTAGATATAATCTAGCAGGTTAATTAAGAATTTACACATTTATTTGGAAAGTCCCGAAAATTTACTTAAATGTGATTGTAAATTTTAACTCACCTTACGTAAAAGATTGTAAGTTTTAAAAAGATATTTAGAATACTGGACATAGGAAAAAATTCTGTTTTTTAAGAAATGGACAAGGATTTACTAGATATATACACAGACTATCTTATAAGCCAAACTAAGTATGCTACAGCCACAAAATTATCAGATATATTAGATCAAGAAGTATCACATGACAAAATAACAAGGTTTTTAAACAAGTCAGATTTAACAAGCTTAGAATTTTGGAAATATATAAAGCCTTTAGTTAGAAAACATAACAGCGAATACGATGTTCTTTGTTTGGATGATACAATTAGTGAAAAGCCAAGCACAGATGAAAATGATATAGTCTGTTGGCATCACTCTCATGCTAAAAGTGTTCATGTAAAGGGTATTAATATAGTCTCATGTATGCTTAGTACATCAAACTTATCTATTCCTATAGACTATGAGATAGTGAAAAAGGATGAGCGATATTATGATGAAAAAGATAAGCGGTATAAAAGAAGATCTAAAGTTACTAAAAACCAAATGTTTCAAAACATGATAAATCGAGCAGTTATTAATCATGTTAAGTTTAAATATATTTTGGCAGATAGCTGGTTTTGCTCTAAAGATAATATGAATTTCATACATCATAGATTATCGAAGAAATTTATACTTGGTATGAAGTCAAATAGAGTTGTTGCCTTGAGTGATTATGCTAGAAAGAGTAAGGATTTTATTAAGCTCTCTGAACTTGATATTGCTGATGGAGAATCTTTAAAGATATGGCTTAAAGATATGAATTTCCCTGTGCTTTTAACAAAAAAGATTTTCATAAACGAGAACGGTACAAAAGGAATTTTATATCTTGTAACAAATGATTTAGAAATAGATTCTAATCAGTTATACCATGACTATCAAAAAAGATGGCAAATAGAGGTTTATCATAAATCAATTAAGCAAAATACTTCTTTATCAGCCTCACCAACTAAAGTTGAGAAAACTCAAAGAAATCATATTTTTTGCTCATTAGTAGCTTTTTGTAAACTAGAAATGCTTAAGATAAAAACTTCACTAAACCACTTCGCTCTGAAATATAAGCTATTAGTTAGATCTAACGCTATTGCTCTTAAGGAGTTATATGAAATTAGAAATTCATAACTAAAATGCGTAAGGTGAGTTTTAAGTGATGTATAGCTTTTACACAGAAAATAATTACTACTTTGTTTCTGTGTTAAGTTTCTTATTTTGGGATTGTTGCTTTTTCAAATAGGATTCTATTTTTTCTTTTGAGGAGGAAGGTCTGTAGCTGTACCTTCAAAAACTTCTGTAGCCATCATTAAGCTTTCAGATAGAGTTGGATGTGGATGAACTGTAAGAGCTATATCTTCAGCATCACAACCCATTTCAATAGCTAAAGCTGCTTCTGAAATAAGCTCACCGGCGTTAGTACCCACTATAGAAGCACCGATAATTTTGTGGTTTTCATCAAATAGCACTTTTGTCATACCTTCTGATCTGCCAATACTTAATGATCTACCACTAGCAGCCCAAGGAAATACTCCTTTTTCATATTTGATACCCTTAGCTTTTGCGGAAGTTTCTGTTTCACCAACCCAAGCAACTTCTGGATCAGTGTAAGCAACAGCTGGAATTACTAGAGGATCAAAGCTATGATTTAAACCTGAGATAACTTCAGCAGCTGTTCTTCCTTCTGGTACAGCTTTATGAGCAAGCATAGGCTGACCAACTATGTCACCAATAGCAAAGATATGCGGAACATTAGTGCGAAGTTGTTTATCTACTGGGATAAATCCCCTTTCATCAACTTTAACACCAGCTTTCTCAGCATCAATTAACTTACCGTTTGGCTTACGACCAATAGCCATAAGCACTCTATCATATCTTTCTTCTTTAGCGTCGATGTCACCTTCCATAGTTACATAGATACCATCTTTACGCGCATCCATAGCTGTAACACCAGTTTTTAGACGAACTTCATAACGCTTATTCATTTTTTCATAAGCTTTTACTATGTCTTTATCCACACCATTCATCAGCTGGTCAGCAAATTCCACTACCGTAATCTTAGTACCAAGCTCAGAGTATACTTGCGCCATCTCAAGCCCAATAATTCCACCACCAACTACTAGCATAGTTTCTGGGATTTCTTTCATCTGTAGAGCACCAGTTGAGTCGATAATTCTGTCATCTTTTGGCACAAATGGTAGATTAATAACACTAGAACCTGCCGCAATAATACAATTATCAAAAGCAATCTTTGTAACCTTACCATCAGCACCTTCTACAGCTAACTCTTTATCAGATGTAAATTTACCGTAACCTTGTACGATTTTAACTTTTCTCATAGCAGCCATACCTTTTAGGCCACCAGTAAGCTTACTAACAATATCATTCTTATATTTAAGAATTTTATCTTTGTTAATTTTCATATCACCCATTTCGATGATACCAGCAGCTGCTAAATGTCTAGCTTCATTGATAACTTTTGCTATATGTAGCATAGCTTTTGATGGAATACAGCCAACATTTAGACACACACCACCAATGTTTTCATATCTTTCTACTAAAGTAACTTCTAGTCCTAGATCAGCTGCTCTAAAAGCTGCACTATATCCACCAGGACCACTACCTAACACTACCACCTGTGTTTTAATATCACTCATTTTTTTAAAACTCCGCTTACATTATGATTTCACGTAAATCAGATAATATCTGACAATATCTAGTTAAGAACTTCGCAGCCAACGCACCATCTATAACTCTATGATCTGCTGACATAGATAAAGGTAACATAGTCCTAGGAATAAACTCTTTACCATTCCAAACCGGTTTAACAGCAGTTTTTGAAACGCCCATAATAGCCACTTCTGGCATATTAATAATTGGTGTAAATGCGGTAGTACCTAATACCCCGATACTTGAGATAGTAAATGTAGCACCAGACATATCTTTTGCACCTAATTTACCATCACGTGCCTTACCTGCTAATTCCATAATATCTTTTGATATTTCAATGATACCTTTTTTATCAGCATCTTTGATTACTGGAACCATTAGACCAGCTGGCGTGTCTGCAGCAAAGCCAATATTATAGTATTTTTTAAGAATTAAATTTTCACCATCATTTGAAAGCGAGCTGTTCATTCTTGGAAACTCTTGCAATGCTACAGCTGCTGCTTTAACCAAGAATGATAAAGGCGTAATTTTTATACCCTTTTTCTCAGCAAATGCTTTTTTAGAACTTCTAAATTCTTCAAGGTCCGTAACGTCAGCATCATCATAGAATGTTACATGAGGAATCTTAACCCAATTTCTATGTAAGTTTTTAGCACTAATTTTATTAATTCTTGATAGTGGTTGGGTTTCAATCTCACCAAACTTAGCAAAATCAACTACTGGGTCATCTAAAAGATCTAAACCACTACCGCTAGCTGCAATCTTACCAGATTGAACCTGGCTAACAGCATTTTTGATATAGTTGTAGCAATCCTCTTTTGTAACTCGACCTTTACGGCCTGTAGCTTTTACTTTGTTTAAGTCTACATTTAAAATCCGAGCTAACTTTCTAACAGCTGGTGAAGCATGAGCATTTGAGTTATCTACTTCATATTCATTTACTGAACTGGCTGTAGCTTGAGATGGTTTTGTCTCTTGTTGTTTTTTAGAAGCTTCTTGTTTAGCAGGGGTAGGTTGTGAGCTAGCTTGTACTAAAGCTGAACCTTGTGTTTTAACTTTAAGTATTAAACTACCTTGAGAAACCTTATCGCCAACCTTTGTGATAACTTCTACAACTTCACCAGCTACTGGAGATGGAACTTCCATACTAGCTTTATCTGTTTCTAGCGTAATTAAAGAATCTTCCTCTTGAACTTTATCACCAACTTTTACAGATACTTCAATAACATCAACACTATCATAGTCACCAATATCTGGTACTTCTACATCTATAATTTCTAAAGATGCTTGAGATGCATCAGGTTGTGGCTTAGACACTTCACCAGACTCAGCTTGTGTAGATTCATGTTGTTCTTCTTGCTTTGGCTCTTGAGTCTTTTCATTACCTGCAACTTCTATTTCCATAATCGCAGAACCTTGTGAAACTTTATCACCAACTTTTACAGTCAACTTAACAATTTTACCGGCTACTGGTGAAGGCACTTCCATACTAGCTTTATCTGTTTCTAATGTAATCAAAGAATCTTCTTCAGCAATAATATCGCCTTCAGCCACATTTACTTCAATCACATCTACACTATCATAATCCCCAATATCAGGGACTTTAACTATTTCTATAGACATTAATATCTCCTTACCAATTAGCTATATAATGGAGCTACACGCTCTGGATCTATATTATATTTTTTAATAGCTTCTTTTACTTGGCTTGCTTTAACTTTGCCGTCTAAAGATAAAGCATAAAGTGCTGCTACTACTACATGGTATCTATCTACTTCAAAGAAACTTCTTAAAGCTGCTCGAGTATCTGATCTACCAAAACCATCTGTACCTAAGTTAACGAATGTATGAGGTATAAATTCTCTTAACTGATCAGTATACAACTTAATATAGTCAGTAGATGCTATCACAGGGCCTTGCTCATTTTTAAAGCATTTTTCTATATAGCTTTCTTTCTTCTTAGCTGTTGGATGAAGCATATTTGTTCTAGCTACATCTTTAGCTTCTCTATAAAGCTCATTTGCACTAGTCATACTCCAAATATTAGAAGTAATATCATATTCATCTTTAAGCATCTTAGCTGCAGCTTCAACTTCTCTTAAAATAGACCCCGAACCCATCAACTGGACGTGATTTTTAGCTGGTTTATTATCTTCTAACTTGTATAAACCTTTGATAATACCTTCTTCACACCCTTTTGGCATAGCTCTATGAGAATAATTTTCATTCATAACTGTGACGTAATAATAAACCTTATCACCATCAACATACATTCTCTTCATACCCTCATGTAAGATAATAGCAAGCTCATAAGCGTAAGTAGGATCATAAGATACACAATTTGGTATTAACCCAGCTTGAATATGGCTATGACCATCTTCATGCTGTAAACCTTCACCATTTAAAGTGGTGCGCCCTGATGTACCGCCTATAACAAAACCTTTTGCCATAGAATCACCAGCTGCCCATGCCAAATCTCCAAATCTTTGAAAACCAAACATAGAATAGTAAATCATAAATGGAATCATTGGCACCTTATGAACGCTATAAGAAGTTGCTGCTGCTATCCATGAGCAAAAACCTCCCTGCTCATTAATACCTTCTTGTAAAATCTGACCATCTACAGATTCTTTGTAGAACATAACTTGTTGTTTATCTTCTGGAACGTACTGTTGACCTTTAGGATTATAAATACCTAGCTGTCTAAACAAACCTTCCATACCAAAAGTACGTGATTCATCAACTGTAATTGGTACAAGATACTTACCTAATTTTTTATCTTTTGCTAACGTTGACAAAATTCTTACAAAAGCTGTAGTAGTTGAAAACTCTCTATCACCACTATCGTCCAAAAGATTTTTAGCAAAATCTGTGTAGTGAGGTATTTCTAATGCTTGATTGTTCTCAAGCCTAGCAGGAATATAACCACCTAAGTCTTTTCTCTTAGAATGAAGATATTTCATCTCTGGGGAATTTTCATCTAGTTTAATAAGCTTATAATTTTCAACGTCTTCTTTTGTAGCAGGAACATCAAATCTATTTCTAATATAATCTAACGCTTCTGTATCAAGTTTTTTAACATTATGAGCGATATTTTTAGACTCTCCCCACTCACCTAAGCCATAACCTTTAACAGTCATTGGTAATATAAGAGTTGGGCGTCCATTTGCATTTTCTGTAGCTTTTTTATAAGCAGCGTAGATTTTAAGTGGGTCATGGCCACCGCGACGAAGTGCTGCTAAATCAGCATCTGACATATCTTTCGCTAGAGCTTCTAAGTCTTCATCACCACTAAACACCACTTTACGGCACTCTGCTCCACCATGAGCTTTGATAGTATGAAACTGACCATCATTTAGTGAGCTTAACTTTTGCTGTAATTTCTTGCCAGCTTTTGGATCATTTAGTAATTTATCCCAATCACTACTCCACAGTACTTTGATAACGTTCCAGCCTGCACCCATAAACACATCTGCAAGCTCTTCTACAATATTACCATTACCATTTACAAGCCCATCTAATCTTTGTAAATTACAATTAACCACAAAGATTAGATTGTCCAATCCTTCACGACCCGCTCTAGTGATAGAACCAATTGATTCTGGCTCATCCATTTCACCATCACCACAAAAAGCCCAAACTCTACGATCAGAAGTCTTAGCTAAGCCTCTTGCCTCTAGATACTTCATAAATCTAGCTTGATAAATTGCCTGCAGTGGACCTAGTCCCATAGAAACTGTAGGAAACTGCCAATATGTAGGTTGTAAATAAGGATGCGGATAAGAAGATACAGCATTCTCACCATTAAAAGCTTGTTTTCTGAAATTATCTAATTGCTCAGATGAAATTCTGCCCTCTAGGAAAGAGCGAGCATAAACAATTGGAGAAAGATGGCCTTGATAGAAAATCAAATCACCTGCATGATTTTCATTTGGAGCTTTCCAGAAGTGGTTAAAACCAACTTCATATAGAGTCATAGCCCCTGCACCAGTACCTATATGACCACCAATTGAACCGTCTTTTTTATTAGCATGCGCTACGATAACAGTTGAGTTCCATCTATTTACTGCTTCAATTTTCTTTTCTAACTCTATATCACCAGGATAACTAGGCTGATTACTAACATCTATAGAGTTAATGTATTTTTTTACTTTAGCTGTTGCATAAGCACTCTCTACACCAAGCTCAGCTCCTTTAGCTAGAAGCTGGTCAAATAAAAACTTAGCTCTATCAACACCTTCTCTTTTAACTACATCTTCAAAAGCTTCAAGCCATTCTTGAGTTTCTAAAACATCAATATCTTTAGTGAAATCCGACATCACTTTCCTCCGAATTAATCGAATATTATGAAATTAAAATATATACCCAGCTGATTATAAGTCAATAACAATACAACATCAACCAGTAAAACTTGCTTTGGCTACCAAAATAATTGTCAACCTCTATTTCTAGTTACTTTAGTTTTTATAGTTAAGACATGAAGCAATTTAGCAAAGTAATTATAGAACTTAATTTTACAAAAAGACAATAACTTATTCTGTTCTAGCTTTTCTCTTTGCTTTTTTAACTCATCTATTAAAACACTAGGTTGACAAAAATCTAAAGTCTTGGGACATAGGTATTTTGGATACAAAATATAAGCTCCTGCTACTAACTCTTCTAGTGTTAATTTTCTTTTTCTCCTTTCACAAGAAATTCTATCATCAGTAATTCCCCAACCAGCATAAAAAGGCATACCATAAGTTACAACTTTCTTACCATGTAATAATCCTTCAAAACCTACTAAAGAAGTTATAGTATGTACCTCATCAATTTCCTGCAAGCAGGAAGAGACACTTATATTTGTTATCACAGCATCACAGTAGTTTAGAGCATCTTTCTGAGAAAGTTTACCTATTCTATTTCCACTTATCACATCAGGGTGTGGTTTAAAAAGTATATATGCATTAGGGTTATTTTGTCGCACCTGCTTTAATAATTCCAAATTTGCCATACTATTTCCTCCATAACGGATTGAAGCGTCATCCTCAACCTGTCCAGGCACTAATATCTTAACCCTACTACTGGGTAATTCTAGCTTTTTATGGCTAGCCTTATTGTACTTAGATAATTTACTATCTAATATTTTTTTACGCAGTTGTTCTGCTTCATGTAAAATCCTTTTATCAAAATCATAACTGTTTAGGAGATTTTCTAATCTACTTGGCTTAGTAGCATCAAAATATATGCCAACGTTATCAAAGACTAAAGAATATGGTCTTGTAAAATTAGAACCAAGGTTAATAGAACGAATAAAACCATCTTCGACTCTTGTAATATTAATATTGTTTACTTTTACAAACTCTTCTACCTCAGGAAACTCTTTTCTACCCCATATAAATATTTGACTATCTTTATCTAGACCTTTTTTAATCGCTTTTCTATAATGTGGTGTCCAAAAAAACAAAGGGTTAATAAAAAATATTTGCTTAGGATCATATTCCTTTAGAAAAGAGCGAACAAAATTATGTTTCCATTTAGAAAAACCAAATAGATAGAGCTTTTGCAGAGTATTATTTTCTTGATCCATATACACCTTATTACAATCCTAGTCACGTATGTACTTTAATTTAGCCTAATACCAATTCCAATACATATTAGTATTTTCTAACTTTGTATTTCATATAATCTAAAATAAGTTGATAATATCAAAATAATCAACATATTTATGTGAGTATTCTATTAATAATCTTGAGACAGTCAAGATAATTTAGTTTGCTATCTAGCTTCAAAATACCACAGCAAACTAGAGGATTAATAGTTGTATCGCAGTTTTTATTTGAGTTGCTAAGAAGATTAACTATATAAGATAAGTTGGTATAGGTAGGCTGAAAAGTTGTGTAAAGCAATTAATTATAATTATTACAGGGAATATAAAGATTATTACCTAGAATATCAAAATGAGTATTAAATAATATTGGTTTTATGAGGTTCAATATATAGGTATAGAATTAGAAGTTTTGAATATAGAAATATAGTATAATTATATTGATATTATGGAGAATAAACTATGGATGATAAAAATATTAGTTTAAGCCAACAGGAGTATATAAATCTTATGGCTCATAAGATTACTCATTATGTTGTTGCTGAAACTCGTGTTGATATTGATAGGTTAGGAGCTAATGTCGATAAAAGGTTTGGAGAATTTGACAAAAAATTTAACGAATTCAAAACTGATGTCGATAAAAGATTTGGTGAATTTGATAAAAAAATTAACGAATTCAAAACTGATGTCGATAGAAGGTTTAATGACGTCGATAAAAAATTTATTGAAGTTGATAAGCGATTTGACCGTTTAACGTCATTATTATACTGGATTGTTGGAATAGGTATTACCTCAATTGCTCTACCAATTGTAATGCCATTGATAAAAAACAATTTGAATTTATAATCAAGGCTCTTTCTAACATAAGTGTGTATAATGTAGTTTTCACAAAATTTATGTGTTTTGATTGGAGCTAGGTATATATAGTAATTAGAAGTTTTGAATATAGAAATATAGTATGACCTCGGTTAGACAATTATTTTACCAATTAGCACATTGCGGTTAGTTGCGAAACTTAAAAGCTAGTATTAAAAAATTTTGTATTATCTGAAAACTTAAACCTTTGTAATATATAACTTTTAATATAAAACTGACCCTAGTATAATTATATTGATATTATGGAGAATAAACTATGGATGATAAAAATATTAGTTTAAGCCAACAGGAGTATATAAATCTTATGGCTCATAAGATTACTCATGATGTTGTTGCTGAAACTCGAGTTGATATTGATAGGTTAGGAGCTAATGTCGATAAAAGGTTTGGAGAGTTTGACAAAAAATTTAACGAATTCAAAACTGATGTCGATAAAAGATTTGGAGAATTTGATAAAAAAATTAACGAATTCAAAACTGATGTCGATAAAAAGTTTGGTGAATTTGACAAAAAAATTAATGAATTCAAAACTGATGTCGATAGAAGGTTTATTGAGGTTGATAAGCGATTTGACCGTTTAACGTCATTATTATATTGGATTGTTGGAATAGGTATTACCTCAATTGCTCTACCAATTGTAATGCCATTGATAAAAAACAATTTGAATTTATAATCAAGGCTCTTTCTAATATAAGTGTGTATAATGTAGTTTTCACAAAATTTATGTGTTTTGATTGGAGCTAGGTATATATAGTAATTAGAAGTTTTGAATATAGAAATATAGTATGACCTCGGTTAGACAATTATTTTACCAATTAGCACATTGCGGTTAGTTGCGAAACTTAAAAGCTAGTATTAAAAAATTTTGTATTATCTGAAAACTTAAACCTTTGTAATATATAACTTTTAATATAAAACTGACCCTAGTATAATTATATTGATATTATGGAGAATAAACTATGGATGATAAAAATATTAGTTTAAGCCAACAGGAGTATATAAATCTTATGGCTCATAAGATTACTCATGATGTTGTTGCTGAAACTAGGGTTGATATTGATAGATTAAGAGCCGATGTTGATAAAAGGTTTAATGATGTTGATAAAAAGTTTGGTGAATTTGACAAAAAAATTAATGAATTCAAAATTGATGTCGATAGAAGGTTTATTGAGGTTGATAAGCGATTTGACCGTTTAACGTCATTATTATATTGGATTGTTGGAATAGGTATTACCTCAATTGCTCTACCAATTGTAATGCCATTGATAAAAAATAACTTTAATTTATAGATTAAAATTAGAAGTACTTTAAAAATTCACAAACAAGGCCAGGAGCCTTTCCACTTAACTGTGTAAATTCAGTTACATGAATCTCTGGATTCTATCCTCAAACTCAATAGCGAAATAAGGCATAGCCTCATTCCAATATCTGACAGGCATAGACCATTTTTTAGTCAAATAATCTATAGCCAAGTACAAAGATTTGAAAACAGAGTCATCCTTAGGAAACAGCTTTTTATTTTTAATAACTTTCCTAAACTGACTATTAAGCGATTCTATCGCATTAGTAGTATAAATAACTTTACGAATTTTTGGTGGGTATTGCAAGAATACGGTTAAATTATCCCAGTTATTTGTCCATGATTTTGAAATTAAAGGATATTTAGCGTCATACTTATTTGCAAAGTTATCAAGTTCAGATTGAGCTATTTCAATGGTATCAGCATCATATATTTTCTTTAACTCTCTAGCTACCTCTTTTTTGTCTTTATATGGCACATACTTAAGACTATTACGAATTTGATGAACCATACAAAGCTGATGCTTTGTCTCAGGGTATATAGCTTGTATAGCATCAGACATACCTTTTAAATTATCAGTACATGCTATAAATATATCCTGTAAGCCTCTATTCTTTAATTCAGTAAATACTCCTAGCCAATATTTAGCACCTTCATTTTGACTGATCCAAAGACCTAATACATCCTTATGACCAGTTAACGATATGCCAAGAGCCACATACACAGCTTTATTAATAATATGCTTGTCTTCTCTAACTTTAACGACTATACAGTCAAAAACACTATTGGATAAACTGACTCTAAAGGTCTATTTTGCCATGCTTTAACATCATCAATAATAGCTTCTGTAACATCACTTATAAAGCTTGTACTTATCTTTGTATCATATAACTCAAATAACTGTTGTTGGATATCTGTAGTACTCATACCTTTAGCATACAAAGATATTATTTTTTGTCTAATCCATTTATCTTTGTTACTCTTTTGGGAACTATTTGAGGCTCAAAGTTACTATCTCTATCTCTAGGAATTGATATATCTATATTACCAGTATCCGTAGATAAACTTTTATTACTATAGCCATTTCTAGCATTTGAAGAGTTACTGCGTTGATGCTTTGAGTAGCCAAGATGACTATTCATTTCTGTATCTAGTGCTTTTTCTAATAATCGTTTTGTTAGTTGCTTTAGCAAACCATCTTTCTCAAACATTTGATTAACATCAACACCTGAATCTATTATTTGATCTGCAATAACTGAGTAAATATCTTCTGACTTCTTATTCTTAGACATCGTTTCTATCCTTAATATTTTGCTAGATATAATCTAGCAGGTTAATTAAGAATTTACACATTTATTTGGAAAGTCCCGGCCAGCAATATCTTTTTACAGATGCTAACCGCAATGTAGCTATTGACAAAATAATTGTCAAACTTAGGTTAAATAACATCAACATGAATATATAAATCTTATGGCTCATAGGATTACTCATGCCATAGAGCCAACAATTGTCCTTCTAGTATTATCTTTGTCATCTTTAAGCAGTACTTTTATTAAGAGATTGTTTGATAAAATCATTAATACTAGTACCCATATTACTAGCTGCTATAGCTACTTTTTCATGCAGATCAGTACCAAGCCTAACATTTAAAGTACCCCTGAAAGCTTTTTCAGGCTCAACTCCTCTTTCTTTACAATCTTCTAGATACTCATCTACAGCACTATGAAAGCTATCTACTAACTCTTTAGCATTTTCAGCCTCATAAGATATAAGGCTTCTAATGAATTGAATTTGACCATAAAAAACCATGCTTTCTTCATCAAACTCAACAGAGCCATAATATCCTTTATGCTTTATTAGGTTATTCATATTAATCCCTCCTTCTTTAGAAGTTCTTTTCAGTTTCACTATTGTCTGTATAGTTTCAAACCAGGCTCTATGAACAAAAAATTAGATATTTAATGTATGTGCGTGAGTTCCTATATCTACTAATACTAATTTCTTTTCTTCATTAATTACAAAATATAGGAGTAAATCATCGTATCCTAAATGTAGTTCTCTAATGCCAGAGAATTTTCCTTTAAGCTCATGATCTTTGTATTTTTTAGGTATTTCTTGTTGTGTTATTAAAAATTTAATCGCTTTTTGTAATTCTTCTAAGATTTTCTTTTTGTGCTTTATCTTTTTATAACTCTTAAGAAATCTCTTAGTTTCAAAGACTTCTAACACTTATCTATATCCTTTCGAAGCTTTGCTAGAAACTCTTCACCAGAAGATATTTCTACGTCTCCGTTAATATAATCTAACATGCCTTGTTCTAGACCAGTTAGTTTATTTTTATTAACTGTTTTTGATAAGAGTAATCTGACTAGGCCAGAAAAAGATAAACCCAATGTAGAAGCTACTTCTGTAGCTTTTAGCTTTAAATCATTATCTAGAGAAATGTTTGTTCTTACTGTGCTCATTTTTGATAACTCCTTTGATGTGTATCTCTATTATACACTATTTATATATCTATTTTATTAATTATATCTCCTCACCTACCTCCAGGCCTAAGAGTTTTAATATTTTTTTGGTATATTAATACAAACTGCATTAGCTGTTTTTCTAATTGTAAGCGTTGTCATCCTTTTCTCTCTTTTACGTAATATTTCTATAATACACATTACTTAAAAATATATAACTCTTATAAATTAGCTATTTCTTAGTTTAACTATAGTTTGTATAGTTTCGATTATGTCTATTTCTTTTTTAGTATATGGATTTACATAACGAGTATACAGAATGTATGCAGCTGCAAAAACTTCTTCAACAGATAACTTCCTTTTTCTTCTCTCACACAAGATTCTATCATCTGTAATTCCCCAACCGGCATAATATGGCATACCAAAACACACGCATTCACAGCCGACCAATAAAGCTTCAAAACCCATACCTGATGTTTTTGTATAAACTTTATCAAAATATTTAAGTAGCGAGACAGGATTTATATTTTCTGAAATAATAGTTACTCTACTATCAATATTATGAATATCTATATCAGAGGCTTTTTTACCACTTAACACATCTGGGTGAATTTTTAGATATATCTTAGCATCAGGATTTTCTGCAATTGCAGCTTCAATCATATCATCTGTTGAGAACTGATTTGCTAAACCGTACTCAAGACTACTATCTCCAGCTGTTTGAGCTATAATGAGAATATTTTTTTTCTTGTGTAATATATCATCCTGAACTTGATTCAGAATCTCTACATCATTACCCGAACAAGCAGTCATCTTCGGACTTGATCCGGGGATCTCATTCATCGATGCACTCACTTTTTCCATCATTCCCGACTCCGATCGGGAATCTCTATAACCTAACCCATATTTTTTACAGAAATCTTTATCTACATCCTGTGCATTATTATATTTAGATATATTATGTTTTTTCAACAAAGATATAGCATTTTGCGCCTTGAGCATAAGATCCTTATCTTGTGCAAAATCATAGGAGTTTAAAATATTTTCTAATTTGCTAGGAGTTGTAGCATCGTAGTAAATACCAACATCATCTTCTACTAAGCTAAAACTAGGACTATTATCAATACCAAGACCTATGGAACGGATAAAGCCGTCTTCAAGAAGCCTAACAGAACCACCGAATCTTCTATAACACCATAAAGCTAAACGGCCTGTTTTTTTACGTCCCCAACCAGCAAATTTGCTCTTATAAAAAAGTTGTAAAAAATTATTGATGTAGTAACGATAACTATATAACATTTTAAGCAATTTAAGTCCTATTATGATATTTTGTAAACTCATGCATGTACTTAATTTATTTCTTAAATGCATCTTTAAAATACTGTTTTGGTCTAGTAATTAATTTTCTAATCCTTGCTCCTTTTACTCTATTAACTACAACTCCTTTCTTGAACCTATATAATCCAATATACTTATTAGTGTCATAACCATTACTTTCAAGCAATCTTTTTATAAAACTATCATAATCTATAGATAAATCACTTAACCATAATTTCATACCTAAAAAATCTTTTTTACTGTCATGATATTTCATTTTTAACTCTAAAAGCTTCTCATTTTTGACTCTATTTAAATAAAACTTATTAAATAAAGGCCTTTCATGCCACCTATGAACAAGAGCTAAATCACTAAATAGATAAGGTAAAGAAAATGAAGCCATATACCTCCTAAAACCTTTATAGTTACCAACGAATTGTGACACATTATCAACATAGTAATCATGATCTCTCTTGATATGTGGTCTAATAGAGAATAATCTATGAAGTAACTCAAAATCTTCACATCCATGACTAAAAAAATCATGATTGAACATACCAATATTTATAAAATGACTCTTCCTAAGAACAATTGCTGAAGTATTTATAGCTAACCTGTCTACATATTCATTATCTCCTAAAAGAAATGATTCTTTTATATCTAGCATAATCTCTCTAGATTTAGAAGATTCAAATATAGATGTTCCATTTCTTGATAAATAGTAACAAGGAATCATTAAAAAGTCAGAATCTCGTTTAAGCTTATATAAAACTTCTCTTTTTAATTTACTTAGAAATTGACTATCAAAATCAAGATCTACATCAAAAAAGAATAAATAATCATATTTAGCATATTTTATACATTCATTTCTAGTTATTGCAGGTGAGAACGCTTTAGTAGCCTCTACATTAAACAATTTAACATTTTGATAACTTTTACCTATATCTAAGTATTTTCTAGGACTTGCGTCTAAAATAATCAACTCAAACTCTCTTAAATTTGAAAACTTCTCTACAAGATATGTTGCTCTTGTAATTATAAATGATTTTTAGACTTATAATAAATAGGAACAACTACACTAATCATTTATCACTAACCTTATTTAATATAGGTATATTTGACGAACAGAAACTTTTAACATCAATCCCTTTTTTTAATATCTTTTCAATAGCAAACTCCGTTTCACTACAATGCTTTTCATAGTATCTTTGATAATCTACCCGATAGAAGGCTGGATGCCCTAACTTAGTTGAATCAATACTCGTAAACTGTAAATCTTGATTATATTTCCAAAAAATATCCTTATCTTCTTTAGTTTTCCCATCGAATCCTATCAATTTTATTTTTTTTGAAATTGTTGATGCAATGGGTAACATCATTAATGTAAGAATATTATTCGTTGACTTAACAAAAGTTCTTTTTATCAAGTTCATATTTAAAGCTTTTACTCTTTTAGATTCAACACAATACAGTCTACTAAGCACTGTTTCAGGCAATACGGCTTTATAAATATTATAATCTTTTATGGGAACAATCAAAACTAAGCTTGTAAACATTTTCATAGCTTTTATTAAACTTCTCCGAAACTCTTCAGCATATTTAGAATAACCTGAATGAAATACACTATCTGAGGCAACAATAATACTCGGATTTACTTTTTTGAGTAAATCTATATTTTTTACAACACTATTACAAACTATTGATATTGTATTACTGAAATCAAGGTCGCAATAATCTATCTTAACTGTCGACGGACCACTTCCAATCAACAAAACATCTTTTTGTTGTTTTTTTAGAAATGATAAAAAATGTCGTAATTGTATCTTACTATCTTGCTTTTCTTTATATGAAATAAATAGTCTTGATAATCTAACAAGCTGAATAGCCTCAAATTGATTTATTAAAAAATCTGTATTAACAACATATGGATATAATTTATTTATCTTCTTGTAGTATAGCTTGTCAGTTCCTTTCCAAAAAACCTGCATGTCATATTTATCTATATGTTTCCTAGTAGCTCTAAAACTTATTTTATCAAAAAATTCTATCAAGATTTTTTTTATATTAGAATCTAAATACTCTGGTACATCAACTTTTTTGAAATCAAAATTAATAAACTCTATATCAACTACAAATATCAACTCTCTAATACGATCCTTGACGGGAAACAAATACCAAACAGCTCTACATAGTTCACGAATCAAGACTTCTTCACTTTTAATTTTTGGATACCATACTACTCTTATATTTCGACCTCTTACTCTCAAAAAGAAGTAAGAATCTTTTAAGGTTCTATAAAACTTTTTTTTCATATATCCGCTTCCTTGAAATCGTATATATAATTACATTTATCTTTTAGTGATAGGTTGTTATATCCATAAAACGTTATATCATTTTTTTCTGCAGCCTCATAATCATTGATACTATCACCTATCAAAACTGTTTCTTGATTTTGATACTTATTTTCTAATAAGATCTCTTTTATAATATCTGATTTTAACTTAGGTGACCCTTGTATTGATTTAAAATAACCTACAATCTCTAATTCTTTACAAATACATATTAAATCATTATGATCTGCTGCCGAAGCCACATGCATGTTATATTTATTTTGATTTCTTTTTATAAAATCAACGGTATCTCTAATAAGGTATTTCTTCTGTGAAAGCTCTTGTTTTGTAAGCTCTGAATATCTATTTGCATACATCACAACATCTTCATCAGAGATACCTTCTCCTAACAATTGATTAAAAAAGTATTTCACTTTTAAATATCTAGATACTCCTCCATGACGTTCATGATAAGAAATCATGCGATCAACTACTTTTTTATCAAATTTTTTAAATAAATCTCTGTAAGCTTGGGTTTTAACTGATACAGAATCGAGTATTACTCCATCAAAATCAAATATGATATTCCTAATCAAATTTTCACCTTCACAACCGTTTTAATAACTTTTTGACTACATTTATTCTTAATACAAGGCATATGAGCATCACTTGGGAAAAATATAGAAACATAGCCTTTTTTCATAGTTAACGGTGTCGAATTTGGCATATCTTTGTATTTAACTAAATCGATACTATCATTATATTCCCCATTAATAGTAAAGGTCTTAATATCATCAATCTCTATAACTTCTTCACCATCCAATATAACTTGAACATCTATATACTTTAAATGAGATTCAAAAAAACACTCTTGCCTTTCTTTCGTATCATAAACTTGCTCTAAGGCTAAATTATCTTTATCTAGATCTACCTTAAGGAAAGTTCCACTTGAATGAGACAATAACCTATTTCTAACCTCACTACCCTCTGTCAAAGCTTCTTGTACATAATTAAAAGCTGTTTTAAATCTCTGATCCACTACTTGTTCTTTAATAGAATCAAAAGTTCCATATATAGCCATTATCTTACCTCCGCAATAACAGTACATGGCAAACCATCACTATTAGCTATTCTCATAGGAGCAATAGTAACTCGATCAAATTTCATATTTTCATTAACTTCTCTTAAATCCATATCCTCCAACAATAAAATCGGCGACTCTGGAGATAAAAATTCTTTATGCGCTACACGCCCAAGTATTCTATTCTGAAAACTAGAGACTGAAATACTATCAAAACCAATAATACGAATATTAGGATAATTTTCTCTTAGATATATAGCCACAGATGGATCAAAGCCATAGTTTGACTCCCAAAACTTAGACTCTGACCTCTCATAACAAATCCCTGTTTTAACTATTAAAAATTCACAATCTTGCTTATTTGAAATTTGCTCTAACCTTTCAATCAAATCACCTTTTATTATTAAATCTTGTGGTTTTATCTCTATAAAAAGAACTTTTTTTGAATCAAAGAAGTCTATATCAAAATCAATAATTGTCTGACCATTTTCAAAAAAATGATATGGCATATCAATATGTGTCCCCATGTGTACAGTAGTCGAAATACTAGTATCATTAACAGGATCGCCTTTAGACATATCTGCATTTTTATTAACTACAAAGCTATTTCTATTACCATAGCTTGGAGTGTTTTCATCTAGAATATAAGATAAGTAAATATGTCTACTCATAATTTCTAGCCCCATAATTTCTCTCAATATCTTCTAGACAATCAATGAGACCTTGTCCCATATCAACGTACGGGTTAGCAACTAATTTTTTACTTCTCGTTGGTAAAAAAGAATATGGGGTTGTTTTGTAATGGTTTAAGTAACCATCACTTCTAAGAGTAATTCTCAAATTTCCTCCTATCATCTCATTGATCATATCAAAGAGCTCTTTTCTCTTCATTCTTTCAACGCCTGTCAATATTATATGTTGATTAATATATTTATCAGACTGAATAATTTCTATAGATAGCTTAGCGACATCTATTGCATGAATATATTCTCTATACTCATCTCCATCACCTTGATGGTTTATCTCATTGCTTAAGTAAGCTTTTTTTAATAAGTTATATATGTAGTTATTACGGTAATCCCTTTCTCCATAAACAGAACCATATCTAATAATAGTAAATTCTAAACCATATTTCTTATAGTATTCTTCAACTAATTTCTCAGAAGTCAGTTTACTTATACCGTAAAAGGATCCTTTATCACTCATAGCATAAGCACTACTAGCATAAACCATCCTTTTAACATTATGAATTCTACATGCTTCTAATACATTTAAGTTTCCCATAACGTTTAAATTTAAAGTTTCTACGGGGGTCTCAACTGCATCATCAAGGTTTGCAATACCTGCAAAATTATAAACAATGAAAGCACCTTCTGTTATATCAAAAACTCGCTGCTTATCTAAAATATCACACTCAACAAAAAATTCATCAGCCACGTGCACTGACTGGTTTATATCTGCAGCTACAACATTATAACCTTCGTCAAAAAGCTTTTGTATTAAATAAGTTCCTATAAACCCACATCCTCCAAAAACAACTACTTTTTTACGCATTTTCAAATACCTCGTTTAATAGTGGTTCATTTTTTTTAAATCTTATAGCTTCTTCAACAGCTTGAATTTCCATATCTGTGCGACTATCTATAGTACTAGCTCCCATATGAGAAGTTAATATACAATTATCTAAATTTATCAACTCTCCCCTATACGGCTCTTCTTCAAAAACATCTACCGCAGCACCTGCTATTTGTTTTGACTGTAAAATAGAATATAAATCACTCTCATTAACTATGCCACCTCGTGCTGTATTTATTAAAAAAGCGCTTGATTTCATCAAAGATAGTTCATTAAATGCAATATAGTTTAAAGTATCCTGTTTAAGAGGGACATTGACTGAAACAATATCACTAGATTGTAATAATTCTTCTTTACTAACAAAGTGTATATTATATAAATTACCAAAAGCCAAATCAGGACTTAAATCATGAGCTAATAATTTAACATTAAATGATGACAGCAAATGAGCTAAGCTTTTGCCTATACGACCAAGACCTAGAATACCTATAGTCTTACCATACAGTAAAGTTCCCATATGCCTCTCCCAGATTTTTTTTGCCATTCTATTATTAGCTGCTGTAATTTGTCTAGCTAAATCAAGAATCATTCCTACACAAAGTTCTGCAACGGCTATGGTAGGGGCATCTGGTGTATACGCAACTTTTATTCCATACTTTTTACATAAGTCAAAATCCACACCATCAAGACCTATACCAACTCTTGAAATAAGTTTTAAATTTGGTGCGTTTTTTAAAACCTCTTCCGTTATTTTTTCTGTACCAGCTATCAAGATATCGGCATCTTTAATTTCTTTTACTAATTCTTTTGTTGCTATCTTATGATTAAATGGATTTAACCTAACATCAAAGCCATAATGCTTTAATAACTCAAAAGGCTTATTCGATGTTGTTGAAAATGGGTGTGTTGACACAAGAACTTTCATATTAGCCCCTTATATCTTAATTTTCTCATACCGTTAATAGCAGCATCTCTCATAAAGAAATAATCTATACCATAAGCTAAAAATGTACAGCCTTGATCAATCTTTTGCTGAAGTTTTAATGGATCTGTATCTACAACGTGAAATCCTGATGGCATTTTTGCTGCTTTACTTCTATCTAATACTTTTTGCACTGCAGCTTTAACATCATCACGCTCAAAAGCACCAGGACACCCCATTGACCCCGACAAATCATAAGGGCCAATTATAGTACCATCAATGCCTTCCACAGCTAAAATTTCATCTATACTCTCAACTGCATCTATATGCTCTATTTGTGCAATAATAACAAGCTCTTCATCAACCCATTTTTTATATTCTTCAAAAGAGGTACCATAACCTGAAGAACGATATAAGCCAACTCCTCTCTTACCAAATGGAGGATATTTAGCATAGTTTACAGCTTGTTTAGCTTCATCTTTTGAGCAAACCATTGGAACTATTATCCCATCGGCTCCCATATCAAGAATTCTTTTAATAATAACTTCTTCATTTTTACTAACGCGTACAAGTGCTTTCATGTTATTAGCTTGAGTAGTTCTGATCAAAACTTGAGCTGTCTCTAAATCAATTGATGTGTGCTCTATATCAATAACTAGCCACTCAAATCCCGCTAATGCCATAACTTCAATACTCATAGCACTATTCATCATAATCCATGAGCCAATAGTTAGCTCATTATTTTTTAATTTCTGTTTTAAGCTCATATAAGCCCCTTATTTTTATAAAGCAGCTCTGCTAGCACAAAATCTTCTGGTTCGTCTATATCTAATGACTCAAGTTTATTAACCTCGAATATTTGTGGTTTTATACCTATTCGTTTTTTCCCAGCATTTTTAAAAGAATATTTTGAGAAAATATAAAAATTTGAATTTTCTTCATACATTGGCTCTAAATCTTGAGTTCTTAATAACTCTTGTGGATTATGATTAATAGGGTTAGCATCCTTATCATAGAATCTAGTTTGAACTTTTGTAACACCGAATACTGAATCATATTCACTAAGCCCTTCAAAATATGACTCAATGGCTTTGTCAATAGTCTCTGACTTTAATAATGGATTTGTACTATGTGTTTGTAAGAAATGCTCTCCTTCTAGAATATTCAGATCATAGCCAATAATAATATTCATAGAAACATCTCCCCCTTGTATCGCTACAGGTCTATCTACTATAATGACTCTATCTCCAAAATTGTCCTTAGCATCTTTAGCTATTACATCACTATCTGTGTTGATAACAACTTTATCAATATACTTACAAGATAAAAGTGAATTCATAACCGCATGATACAGTGGAGCTCCATCAAATAATCTCATGTTCTTATTCGGCACCCTTTCTGAAGTACCTTTCATAGGTAATAAAGCTTTTATTTTCTTCATTAACTTTGTCCTTTTATATAAATTAATATATTAGTAACAAGCTGATCTGCATACTCTTGCGAACCAGCTTCAACATAACAACGTAACTCTGGAGCATTTCCAGAAGGTCGTAGATGTATAATCACTTGATTTTCAAGTGTGAGCCTTAAACCATCGATTTGATTTATATCTACCACTTTCTCATCTATACCAAAACTTTTTAAAAGTGCTTGGGGGGTAATAAAACCTTTCTTCATAAGCATAAGGCTATTCTCTTTAGGAAAATCTTGTAATCTATCACTTGAAGTATATCTTTGCGGAAGATTATTAACTAATTTAGATAAGGGCATTTTTTCTTTAGCTACACAAGTAGCTAATACCATAAAAGGCAATAACGCATCTCTAGTGGGTAGGGCATCTAATCTTTTTGCACCCTCACTTAAAGTAGAGCCTAGCAAAAAACCACCATTTGCTTCAAATCCAGCAAATAATACACAATCTGTCTTCAGACTATTAAATGCTTCTATAACATATGGAGATCCTATACGTGTTCTAATAACCTTATCTAAAAACCCACTTTCTTCAATAGCTGTATTACAACTCACAGGAATAGCCAAAGCCTTAATCCCAAGAAGATTTGCTGTTAGCAACCCTACCATATCTCCTCGTAACCAATCGCCTTTTTCATCTGCTATAAGAGGTCGATCACCATCTCCATCTGTAGAAAAAATAATATCAAATCCATACTCATCTGACCAAACTTTAGCTCGCTTTTTATCAGCTTCCGAAACTGCTTCAGTATCAATAGGTACAAATTCATCAGATCTTTCTAAGGAAACAACTTTTCCGCCCAAAGATCTAAATAAATCACTATATAGATCTCTACCTGCACTCGAGTGTTCATATATACCGATTTTCAACCCATCCAATGCTTTTTCACCAAAGTAAGTGCTATATCTATGCATATAAAGCTCTGCTGCATGACTTCGTACTTCAGGTAAATAAGACTCAACATATTCAATATTAGCTTCACTACAAAGTATGTCAATTTCATCCTTTTTTGTTATCTCGCCATCTGGTCTATAAAACTTGATACCATTCCTATCAAAAGGGATATGACTTCCAGTAACCATAATAGATGCTATTTGTTCTGTCATTGCATACAAGGCTAAGCTAGGAGTAGGCAACACACCATAATAATCAACTTCTATTCCATATGCTTTAGCAGCTCCACATATTGCTGCAGCAATATCTGGGCTACTAGGACGGTTGTCAATCGCAACAGCGACTCGATGAAATTGAAATGTTTTTTTCAGCATATCTAAAAAAGCAAAGGTAAAAGCAGTACATACCTCTCTAGTGAACTCACTTACTAAACCTCTAGCACCACTTGTACCGAACTTAATACCACTTTGTTCAATCACTTTTTTTGCTGTTTTCATCTATATTCTTCCATACCTATCATCAAAACGAACGATATCATCTTCTCCTATATAATCACCTGACTGGACTTCTATAAGTACTAGTGAGTCTAACCCCTCATTTGCTAGACGGTGAACTTCTCCCTTTTTTATATATATAGACTGATTTGATCTAACTATGAAAATTTCTTCACTTGCAGTTACAGTAGCTGTGCCACTTATAACTATCCAGTGCTCGCTTCTATGATAGTGTTTTTGTAGACTTAAGCTTTCACCTGGCTTTACATTTATACGCTTTATCTTATATCCTAGAGCATCTTCTAGAACCGTATATGTCCCCCATGGCCTGTATTCTGTTAAGTGGATATTATGAAGATTAGAGTTTTTTCTAACTTTAGCTACTACTTGTTTGACTTTCTGAGATGAGCCTTTTTTACTTAAGAGCAATGCATCACCTGTGTCAATTACTATCATATCCTCTATATCTACTGTAGCTATTTTTCTATCCTTACCATAGATAAGATTATTCTTACTATCTATACAAATATGATTTTTATTAAGAGTATTGCCAAAATCATCTTTTGGAAGCTCTTCATAAAGTGCATCAAAACTTCCAAGATCTGACCAATCAATATCAGAAGCTACTACTTTTACTTTATTTGACCTTTCCATTACAGCATAATCAATACTATCTTCCGGAATATTGAGCATATCTTCATATTTAATTCGTGTGATCCTATCTCCTTTAGCATTTTCATAGGCTTTTTTACATGCAAAAAAAATCTTAGGAGAATACTTTTCTAACTCTTCTAGAAACACTCCTGCTTTAAACATAAACATCCCACTATTCCAATAATAGTTTCCAGCCTCTACATACTTAGTAGCCGCAAGTATATCTGGTTTTTCATGAAAAGCCTTAACATTTTCACCTTCAGACTCTATGTAGCCAAAACCAGTCTCAGCAAATGATGGAGTAATTCCAAAAGTAACTAAGTTGTTATTTTTTGCTAAAACTTCAGCTTTTTCTAAAACTTTTGCGTATTCTTTATTATTTTTTATAAGATGGTCTGATGGCGTTACCAAAACAACCTCCTCCAGATCACATGCCATACATGCCAGAGCTATAGCAGGTGCTGTATTTCTTCCTACAGGCTCCAACAAAAAAGAACAGTTCTTTTGTTTAAGCTCTTCAAGCTGATCTTGAGCTAAAAAATATTGCTCAACATTTGAAATTATAAGCTGTTTAGAACAGACTTTTGCATTTCTTTTTATAGTAAGTTGAAACAAAGACTCTTTCTCTTCATTATTTTTGAATGTAAACTTCACAAACTGCTTTGGTAAAAGTGTACGACTAACAGGCCAAAGCCTTGTTCCTGAGCCCCCACATAAAATTAAATTAACCATACAAACCTTTATTCAAACTTAAGTTTTATTAAATTTTATTAAAAAATATTCTTATCGTGTTTTTGCATAGAACACAATATCATCTAAACCATATTTTAAAAACCATTTGGTAAAGAATCACAAATCTATCAACCTTCATCATACATTTCTTTAAGAACTTCTTTAAATTCTCTTTGTTTAATAGCACCAACATAAGAAAATAATTTCGATTCACTGCCAGTAAGAGATTTAATTTCATTAGAACGCACAAGTGTAGGATTTACTTCTACTTTTATCTCATAGCTAGCTATATCATTCATCATAGAAATTACATCTAAAAGCTTAATAGCTTTATTTGAAGCAATATTTACAACTTCAGAATGATAAATAGACTCCAAAAGCCTTTTGTAAGCCTCACATACAAATTTGACATCATTAAATTCACGACTAACATCTAAATTACCCAACTCAATGACTTCTTTTTTTTCTTTAAAGTGTTTAACAATTTTTGGAATCAAAAAATATTCAGCCTGTCCAACTCCAGTATAATTAAAAGGTCTTGTAATAATAATCGGTAGTTTTGTAAAATACTCTGATACTAAACACTCCATAGCATATTTACTTGCCCCGTAATGATTAGCAGGCTTTGGACATAAAGTTTCATCCAACACCTCTAACCCTTGATTCCCATATACAGTAGCACTGCTCACTAGCACAATTTTTAAAGGATTCAACTTCAACTCTAAAATAGCATCAAGTATATTAGTAGTACCAATAGTATTGATCTTGTAAAAATCTTCATTATTCCCATGTGCTACAAAAGAGATACCTGATAAATGTATTAAATAATCAGGTTTTACTTTATCTAATATCGCTAGTACGTCAGTTTTTATTGTTATATCACATATATATTTTTTTTCACCCTCACTAGAAAGGGACGTACCATATACATCATACCCAAAACTTGACAAATATTTGGACAAATGAATGCCTGTAAAGCTACTTACACCAATTATTAAAACTTTTTTCATAATGCTAAAAACTAAAACCTATTTTATTTCTTCTAAGATCTTCTTTTACCATCATGGCACACAACTCTTCTAGTGTACATTTTGGTTCCCACCCTAATACTTCTTTTGCCTTAGCAGAATTTCCAATAAGCAAATCAACTTCACAAGGCCTGTAAAATTTAGGATTAACCTTTACTACTGTTTTACCTGTAGCTTTATCTATTGCTATTTCATTTTCATCTTCGCCTTGGAATTCTAGTTCAACATCAATAGCTTTAAATGCCATAGTTACAAAATCCCTAACAGTTTCTGTCCTATTTGTTGCTAATACATATGTGTCGGGTTTATCAGCTTGAAGCATAAGATACATACCATCTACATAATCTTTTGCAAATCCCCAGTCTCTTTTTGCATCCATATTCCCCAACTCTAAACATTCCAACTTTCCAAGCTTTATCTTAGCAACACTATCAGTAATCTTTCTAGTTACAAACTCTTGGCCTCGCAATGGAGACTCATGATTAAAAAGAATTCCACTACACCCGAAAATATTATAAGACTCTCTATAATTGACAACCATCCAGTGAGCATAAAGTTTAGCTACACCATATGGACTTCTAGGATATAAAGGTGTTTTTTCTGTTTGAGGAACTTCTTGAACCAATCCAAACATCTCTGAAGTGCTTGCTTGATAAAACTTGATCTCTGGGTTTACTATTCTTATTGCTTCTAGCAAATGCACACAACCAAGTCCTGTAATATGTGCAGTTGCTAATGGCTGGTCAAAAGATACTCCCACAAAACTTTGTGCTGCAAGATTATAAATCTCATCTGGCTGGATTTTTTGTACCATATGAATACTATTTGCTTGATCTGTAAGGTCATATTCTATCAAATGAAGGTTTGCATGATTATTTATACCTAACTCTTCTATTCTCCAAAAGTTCACCGATGCTGTTCTTCTATATGTTCCATATACTTCATAACCTTTACTTAAAAGTAACTCTGCTAAATATGCCCCATCCTGACCTGTTATTCCTGTTACTATTGCTTTTTTCATTTTCATTCCTTATGTTTATTTAAGATTTTTGTATATAAAAAAATCCATCATTATCCTTAAAATATTTTAGAATATCATGATATGAATTAACCATATCTTTTGTGATTAACCTATTTTTGTCATATATACGAAATATATTCAAATTCAGCAAATCATAAATAAGAGTAGCAACTCTTCTCATCATCACAGCTAAAGTATTATTAGTAGAATCTTTAAATACACTCTCATAATCAAAACCAACCACAATAACAGTATCATATGGCAATAGTTTATATAGTTTTTTTGACTGAAAAATAAGAGGAAAACTACTGTCAAACACATAAATTAAAACTATTTTTTTTAAAAAATTAGGTTCTTCATGAATAAAATTTTCCATTAACAAACGCTCATGTCTAGTATTCTGAACAGCAAATACTGATGAAAAATCAATTAGTTTTACATTATCAATAATTGAACTTGCCAATGTAACTACTGTTGATCTATTATCTCCTCTATATATTATATCATTCTGTTTGCTTGATAAGGCCACATCTATAGACTTCCAATAAGCTTTCACCTGCAAATCATCATTTTTAAACAGATATGGATCTCTTCCCCAATATCTAGATAATACTAAATTATATTTTTTATTCTTTTCTAAATTAGATTTTATATTATGCTTAAAATGCGTAAAAATAAAGTCCATATATCCATAGTCTATAACTGTTATTTTACTTAGATTCCGTTTCGTCTCAATCGTATCAGAGGTATCATAACCAAATGAATACACTGAAGTAAATTGTTTTTTCTTTGCAACAATATCAATCATATTCTCTTCGTTATTTCTATTCCACTCTAAGTTAAAATTATTTCTTGACCCATCTGCATAAAAATAATATTTTACCTTTATGTCTCGTTGTAAAATCTGATCTAATATCTCTCGATTAATGCTGCCAGCAAATGGATGCAACACAACTGAATGAAGCTTGAGATTATTATCTTTAATTTTATTTAGTAAATATATCGCACCATCTTGATGTCTTTCATGAAACTGAACCACATCTAATGAGAAAAACTTTTTACTTGAATTATATATTAGCTTGGGCATCTCAAAAGCTACTGGATAAATTACTATCACTGCGCCTTTTATTAAAGATATATTATGATTCAATACACAAAAAACATAAGTAGATAATTGAAGTTGAGGAACTACAACAATACTAACTTCTTTATTAAAAGCATTATTTGAAGTTATTTCACTAATAGCACAATCTATTTCTTTTTTATTTCTAGCTTCTCTAGTTTCCATTTTTCCTCCTCATTGCTTCATAAAATGCACTTAGATGAGAATTTAAAAAATTCTCCACAGTGTATTTAGATATTACCTTTTCAATTTCTTTTACTATGTAATTTTCGTCACTATGAAGTAGTTTTTTAATATTAGCCGCCACCTCAATACTCGATGAGTTAGAGCTTAACTTAAATGGCCAACCATCATAAACTTCACTTAATGCAGTATTATCCAAAACAATTGATGCACACCCACCAACCATGGCTTCTAGGGGAGGTAAACCAAAACCTTCAAGTTCAGAAAGGTATAAGAAACAAGATGAATCTAAAATTAGCTTCGCTAAATCAATGTCAGATGGTGTTAATACTAATTTAACATTTACATGTTTATTAATTTCATTAATTAGCTTTTTATCATCCTCTGATAAAAGATTAGTTTTACCAAATATGCAAAGTTTGCTATTCACACCACCAATTTTAAGATATTCATAATAAGATTCCAACATCAATCTAAAATTCTTTCTTGGATCATTTTGAAATGGAATTAATATTTGAGGTAAATTTTTCTTTTTGTATTTCTTTTCCTCTATCATATCATTCATACTTAATAAAAATGAGACTGAAACATGGTGTTTATAACCTTGGTATTTTATCAGTTCTGTTGCAGTGTGTTTTGAAATACAAACTACTTCATCATTTTTTAGTATTGATTTCACTATATCATTTGTAAAATATTTATTTTGCTCTGGGTATATATCTAACCTAGTTAAATGAAAAATATCGAATATTGTAATAACATACGAAAAATCTTTATCTCTTAATTTAGGTAAGGGGTGGTATGGAGAAAAATAAACTATATTTTTAGAAATAGATTTAGCCAAATTTATTGCATAACCTTTATGATATAAATTATATTCTTTATCATTATTTAAAACAAACCGTGTTCTTATATCAAGATCTTTTGCTAAACCTCTAGCATTCTCATCATAAAAAGGTATAAATCTTGAACCAAGTTTGCTACTTAATACATCAAATAATTTAAAAATATATTTAGAAATACCAGAAACATTATTAGTTCCCAGTAGTCTTGAACAATCCATTAATAATACAAACTCTTCAGTATATGAAAGTAATTCTTTTGAATACAACTCCTTTTCAATCATTATATGCTTAATAGCCAGCATACCTTTTATTTCATTATTTCTTTTTTTTCGTAAATTCAATATTTTAGACTTGTACACCAGTTGACTATAAAACTGAATCATTTCTTCTCCAATTTTATTCTTTTTAAACTTTTCTAATTGTCTATCATATGAACCTACATTAACGATATACTCAGAGTTTAAAAAGTCATCTATTGTCCTAGCTATACAATCTGGATCTTTGGGATTAAAGTATATACCAATATCCCCAACAATTTCTGGCATACAACTCCAATAAGAGCACAGAATTGGACGGTAAAATGTCATAGCCTCTACTAGCGGCAAACCAAATCCTTCAGATAGGCTTGGGTAAACTAATGCTAAAGCATGACTATAAATATAGTTTAACTCTTCTTCAGTTAAACAGCCCAAAACATGCACTCTACCTGTTAAATGATACTCAGCAGTAAGTTTCTCTAAATAATTAAACTTATTGTTTGCTACATTTTTCTCACCAGTAGTTAACACTAAATTGACATCTGATTTAATTTTCGAAAAAGCCTTAAAAAGATTTTCATGATTTTTATGTGCTCTACCAGCAGCGGGATAACATAAAAACGGCTTACTTAAGTCTACATTAGGTTTATTTACTCCAAGAATGCTCTTTTCTACTGGTAAATAAACTGCTTCTATTTTGTTTTCATCTATATCTGTTTGCCAATGTATATCACGTTTTGAAAACTCAGTTGAAGTTAAAATATAATCTGCTTCATGACATGACTCAATACTATTAACAATTTGATCTTCTCTAAAATCATTAATAAAACGAGGTGGGATTAAATCATATTTAGTCAATAAACTTAAAGCACCATCTATTTTTCTGTCGACCTTATTAAATGGTGAATGTAAAACATCTATGAAATTAATATTATTATGGTAATATTCAATATCAGTTGTTAAAACTTCTATTTTTATATTTTTTAAATTATCATACATGTTTATATTTTTTTCTGTACAAAAAAGTATAAAATTAATGTCATTTTTTTTACACGGCAAAGCTGAAATAATTCTTTTCAATGCTATTACCATCCCACATTCCATATGAGCAACTGCTGAAGTTAGATCTATTCCAATGTATTTATTTCTCATCTATCTTTATACCTCATTAAAACAGCCCTATTTTTTTGCTCTAATATTTTAAAATTCTTTTCAATTAAATACGGAATTGCCAAGGCTCCTTTCGCCATCCAAGCCCCAACCTCATCTTGCCAAGTATCATCAACACAGACAACCCCATCTTTTTTTAGTTTCTCTACTACACTTTTTGCACATTCCAAATGCATTTTATGTGATTTTTTTTCATCGATCTTGCCATCCAAATATTTTTCATACCTAGACTGTCTTAAACTACTATGTCCACCATGATCAAAGTCATAAGCATCTAAAAATACAAAATCAAAATCTTCTATATCATTTTTCAAAAATTCTTCTCCTTTCCTAGTGACAGCTTTTATGTTTAAGTCATACTTTTTAGAAAGAAAGCTTGCCCATCGTACATTGTGTGCATCCATATCTACTGTAATAAACTTAATACCCTTTCTTTTACATAGTCTTGCTAGTTGTAGAGTCGACCCTTGACCAGGAACATTTTCTCTCGTTGTGCCAATCTCAACTAAAGTTTTACCAAAACCTTCCCCATCTTTTACATTTTTTTCAATATAGTCTATTAGTAGAGCTTGCCCATGTTCTTGCTTACTAAAACTCGCTGCGCGTATTTTTTTATATTCCTCAGATACCTTTCTATTAATATCATCCGCAAAATTCCAAAATTGGGAACTGTATTCCATCTCTAAATCAACAGCTAATGCAACCTCATCAAATAAAACTGCAAGCTTGATTAGCTTCTTATACTGTTTTTCTCTCTCTTGATCTTTATCACTTAAGAAATATCTCGCATTGTTCATATAGCTAACGCCTTGATTTCTATCACCATATTCTTTAATTTTTGTCGCAAAAGAGCAACAGATATCGAACTTCTCTTCATCACTTACTTCACTCTCAAGCACAAATGCATCAATGGATCCCAAAACATCACTCTGCTTCATGCAATAAGATGTAATAACTTCTATCTTATTTTCATAGCTGAGAGTATTCAAACATCCTTCAGGAATATATACCCCATGACTATCAAGAAAATCTTGAATACTTCCATCCTTTTGAGATATTTTTTTATCTTCGTCAGCAAGAGCTTTCTGCAATGATTCTTTTTCTTTCGCTAAATTCTCAACATCTACCATTAATTTTGTATTTTTATCATCTTCCATCTTTAAGCCTACCCTCAATTTTTACCCACACCTTTCCAGCAGATATACCATCATATACACCGCTATAATTTTTGACATATATTGCTAACTTAAGACCTAGAAAACCATACTCAAATGTATCAACTATTCTAAACCCGTATGCCATCACTTAACAGAAAATTTCTCTGCTAATCTAGTTTTTAACATCACGCCTTACCTTTAGCATATTTCTTAAATGCTTTTCTTACTGCAAAAGGCCATTTAACTAAGCCCAACGGTGTTCTAAAACAGTGCATAATCTCATTACCAAGATGATAGGTCAGATGATTTTTAACTCTTTCAGCCTTATAATAATCAGCATAAGTATGAAGTGGAGGAAGTTTAGGCTTATTTTTCTGATCTTTTTTAAACTTTTTTACTTCCAGCAGCAATTTTAATGGCATTTTAATCAAACCAAACAGACTATTATAGTTTTCCATCATAACTATTCCTAACCTATAACTTAGGTAACCCCTAACTCTTTCTGCAGCACCATATTGCAATTGCCGCTTAGATTCTTTTGCTCCAAGCTTACTATTCAAGAGATATGCTTTTTCCAACTCTTCTTGAACATTAAACAGTTGAGATAACAATAAATTATTCTCTTCTTCTAATTTTCTCACATTTTTTTCTAACTTATTTTTAGAACCTAAAACATTATTTTGCTGTTTAAATTTCTGCTCCAGCTGAGAAATTTTTTGCTTATATTCAATGTCTAAATTCTTTTTAGCCTCATCTATCTTTTTATTTTGCTCCGTTAATAATTTTGTCTGCTCTACAACATTATTTAACCTTTTTTCAATATCATTCTTTTGCTTCTCTAAGCTCTGAAACTGTGATTTTGCCGCATTTTTATCGCCATATAACCTCTCCAGCTCTTCCCGCACTTGAAATAAGCTTCCCATCAGAAGTTCATTTTCATCACTAGCCTGCTTCAACTTCATACCTATGTTATTTCTCTGCTCTTTTATGCTAGAGTTTTCAACATTCAATGCTTGTAGTTGCTTTTCATTTTGCTGACATTTCATCTCAAGGTTTTTAACAACCTTAATATCGTTACTCCTCTTAATCAGAGCATTAACAATAAATTCTTGATCATCATTATTGCCATGATCTGCATAACCTTGTGGCAGTACAGCCACAGATTGCAGCTCATCAAACATATCGACAAGCTGTGTATTTTTTTTGATTAACTGCTCAATAAGGTAGTCACTGACTTCATCACCACCTGAACCCATACCTTCCATATCAAGTACATTTACTACAGCATTAGTCGAGGAAATATTTACCAGTGACAACTGACTCTCTAGCTGCTCTATATACTCTTTAGCGTTATGCCCAACTTGTTCCGAGCTTACCAATACTGACTCTTCAATATTTTGGTAAAAAAACTGTAGCAAAGCCTCATTATACTCAATATAATCAGATATCTTATCTTGTAATACCTCATTAGAAATATTATCAACACTATCAAACAATCGCTTGACAAAACTTTGTGGCGAATTATATACAAGCACAAAGCCTAGATTCGGATCAGCTGACTTCCAATATTCAAGCAATGAAATTGCTTGAGGATCAGACCATCCCCATAGCTTATTATTCATATTACTAATCATAAGATCCATAGCTAAGCCATTCCAAATCGGATTAACATCCAATCTATCGTATGACTGTTCATCAATATTATTTGCTTTTTTTATAATGGATGAAACATCTTTAGCATTAATTCTTTCTTTTTTAAGAGCTTCAGCCTCTTTCATACCACTTTGATTAAGCAAAGATTCAACAGTTTCATAATTAGACATCTCATGACCAACTATCAATAGTCTATTTATGTTTTTTGGTTTAGCTTCTCTAACAGAATAACTCATTTCATCTCTCCAAAGTAATTTCAAAACACTAAATAGTTCCAACCTAAAAAGGCGCAATAAACACTCTTGCAGCAATAGCAATCTGAAATACAATTTGCGAAATCGTAGCCAGTATTGGTAATGCTTCAGACATACCTTCATTAGGTACAATTATCTGATCTCCTGGCTGAGGATAAACTGACCAAGGCAATAATGATGAGAAAAATCCCAAATTGACTTGCTCTGCTATGCCATTTTCATGCAACAATATTATGTACCCTTTATCTGCTGATGGTGTATACCCACCAACCAGTTTAATATAGTCCTCGATACTAAACTTTTCATTGTAGTTAACTGCCATTGGTGACATTATCTGTCCACTAATTGTAATCACTTGATTTTTGTTAGGGATATTAATAACATCATTATTTTGAAGAGCTATATGCTCCCACCTGTTTTCAGGCCCTACAATCACTTGACCTTTAGGCTGAACTTGCCTTGCTTTTGCAACAAAGCTTGATACTAATCCTGCATACTGCTGTTGCATGATAAGGCCATCTTTAGTTAATGAGCTTTTAGTGTAAGCTTGCTGCTCTAAATAGTCCAAATTAGAATTAATAGCTGCCTTTTGTGCCGCAGCGACACTTTCTCGGAATAATTGCAGGTTTTTACGATTAGCATCAGATCTAAATTTAAGCCTACCAACAATATCCTCTAAGGTTGTCCCAATTGGAACTACAAACTGATGCGGTCCAAATATTGCACCATTTATAGAAACTGTTAACTCTTTAATATTTTGGTCCGACATTAATGTGATTTTTTCACCTGGCTTTAAAGTTTGATTTGTAATGTCAGATAACGCTATATAATTATTTGTTGGCTCAACACCGCTACTGTCTTCAATCAAGACATAAGTGGCATTGGGTTTGACTCCTGCTAACTTTATTAATTGTTTGATACCAAAACTGCCATTATATGGCTCATACATTGCTGGAACTTTAACTTCACCAAGTACAGTTACAGAGTCAGCCTTTGGTCTGACAACTATACTATCGCCTTGATGTAATTGTGAAAAAGGAATAGTTCCTTTTAACAAAAAATCATATAAATCTATAGATGCAATTACTTGACCCTTTCTGACTAAATCAACTTTCCTAAAACTACCTTGCTCTGGAATAATCCCCCCAGCTTTACATAAAAAATACAATATAGAATCTGACGACATACCATCATAAAGACCAGGGTTAGCAACGTACCCGGTTACAAAAACTTGTACTGGTTGCGCCCCAAGAAGATTAGCATAAGCGACAACATTATTTTTAAAAGTTCTCTTTAGAGCTGTACTAACAACATCATTTAGCTCTTTATTTGGGGTGTTGGCAACCTTAACAGGACCAACTTTTGGAATAAAAATATTACCCTGACTGTCAACTGTACTATTTGAAACATATTCATAAGCTCCCCATAAAGATAGTGAAAGATTATCTCCTGGACTAATCAAATAATCAGGATTATAAAATGCCATCTTAGGAAGTGTTAAACATTGATGACTAAATAAATTCTCACCAAAAACTTGCAAATTACCCAACTGATCCAAATGTGCCACATCTAAAACCTTATTAGAGTACTTACCACCAGCTTGATCTTGTATTATCGGCGGAGGCGTTGGTATATTTTCTGTCGGATCTTTACTTTTTTGGTTACCATTTCTAGCAGCTGTGAAATTACCCTCGGCATCTTCTGCCAACTGTTGTGTTAATAAACCAACTTCAGCATATGTAAAAAGTGGAATAAAAAATAAGCAACACAATAAAAAACCAAGAATAAACGTTCGTATCTTAAGACCACTTTTCATATTTTGAGTTACAAACCAAGAACTTAAAATCTATTTAGTCGCCTATTTTACAATGTAAATAATAGTGTTACAATAACAAAGTTATTAATCTTTGACTATAGTAATATTATATATTAACAAAATTAATTAAAAATGTAAACTAATATTTTTTAAAATTCTTAAAATTAGTAGAAAAATACAAAAAAGGTAATTAAAAATGAATATCAGTGTAAAAGAAGCTCTAATTGAAAGAAAAGCAGTAATTTGGGCCCTGTTGAACCGTGAAATGACTACTCGTTTTGATGAGAGTTATTTTAGTTACGCATGGCTAATAATAGAGCCGCTATTATTTGTGCTCATACTAGCTAGCATCTTTTATTTTTTGGGTAGAAATACTGGAGATATGCCTATATTGCTTTTTTTACTAACAGGTATTGTGCCTTTTTTCTACTTCAAAAAAGCTGTTATGTCATGTGCAAAGGCAATATCTGCAAATAAGGCTTTACTTACTTACCGACAAGTTAAAATTTTTGATGTCATAATTTCAAGAATATTATTAGAAACAACAATCTCAATATGTGTGGCTTTTATATGTTCGTTTATTATAATACTTTTTTTTGAGAATACTCATTCAACTATATATTACCCAGCTAGAATAATTTTTGCTCTTATAATGCTGCTTGGACTAGCATTCGGGACCTCTTTGTGCATAGCAATTATGTCTTATTATTATATAGATTTAGATAAATTCTTGGGAGTTGTTTTTAGGTTTTTATTTTTTACATCTGGAATATTTTTTAGCTTAGAGCAGCTACCAAACAATATTGCTTATTACCTTTCTTTTAACCCTTTATTTCAAGTTATTGAACTTATTCGCTCTGCTTTTAACCCAAGTTATATGTCTATATATCTTAGTTATAAATATGTTTTTGGGCTAACTATTATCGTTATATTTTTAGGAGTTGGCGTATATTTCACCTCTAGAGAAAATATCTTAATGAACGATAGATCAAGGTAACCACAAATATGATTAAGCTCGTTAATGTAACAAAATACTACAATATAAAAAAACAAAGACATTTTATACTAAAGGATATGACTTATACGTTTCCTGAAAATAAAAGTATAGGGTTACTAGGTGCTAATGGAGCTGGTAAATCAACTCTATTACGTCTTTTAGGAGGCATAGAATATCCAAACTCCGGAAAAATACAAACAGATTGCTCAATATCTTGGCCAGTTGGCCTCTCCTCTGGTTTCCAAGGAAGTTTATCTGCTACCCAAAATATTAAATTTGTGTGCCAAATTTACAATAAAACTCCTGCTGAAAGAAAAAGAATCACCGAATTTGTGCGTGAATTTGCCGAAATTGGTAAATTTTTCGATATGCCTGTAAAAACATATAGCTCTGGCATGAAAAGTAGAGTTAATTTTGGCTTATCTATGGCTTTTGATTTTGATTATTACCTTGTAGATGAAGTTACTGGAGTTGGTGATGCTTCATTTAAGAGTAAAGCAAAAGCTGAATTTGATAAGAAAAGAGAAAAGTCAAACATAATCATGGTCTCTCACAGTATGGGAGAACTAAAAAAGAACGTTGATATAGGTGTGCTTCTTAAAGATGGACATTTCACCGTATATGAAGACATTGATGATGCTATAGCCGAGTATAAAAAATAAACACAGTAAGAAGAAACAAAATATGAAAAATACACTATCAGATTTTAAAAAAAGATATAGAAGATTTAAACATAATTTTTTAGCACAAACTAATAAGCACAAAAAATGTTTAAATAAAGAAAAGCTTTTAGAAAACTCTAGAAAATCATATAAATTTGTTAAGAAAAACACTTTTTTTTCTTTTGTTATAATACCAATAATAATTTTAGCTTTTTACTACCTATTGATAGCTACGCCAAGGTACGAAAGTTCGGCTATAGTTTCTCTAAGACAAAATGACTCGGCTTCTATGGTTGATAGCTCAATTAGTAGTTTCTTTGGAGGAACATCCCCAAATACTTCTAATAGCTACTTATTAATAGACTATATGTTATCACCCGAAATGCTTGACTTGTTACAAAAAGATATAAATATTAAATCTTTTTACCAAAATAGAAATATCGATTTTATATCTAGATTAAGCAGTAGTGCTGATAAACAAAACTTCTTGGACTATTACGATAGTATGCTACAACTTAATTATAATCCGGAGTCAAATGCAATTGCTATTAATGCTCAAGGCTATACTCCTGAGCAAGCACAAAATATTCTAAAAGAAATAGTTAAAAATAGTCAAAAAGCTATTGACTATATAACCCAAACTCTAGCAAAAAATAGGATGGATTTTAGTAAGGAGCAACTAGAAATAGTCAAAAAACAAGCTTTAGATGCTCAACAAGAACTTATTAACTTTCAACATAACAAAGGTATTGTAGATCCTGAAGGATCCTTTGCAACAAAATCTTCTGTTGTTAGTGAACTACAAGGAAAATTATCAGAAGCTGAAACAAGATTGACTTCTACGAAACTTTATTTAAATGAGGAATCTGCTGAAGTTAAATCTATTGAACAAGAAATACAAGCTATAAAGACTCAACTAGTAAAGGAACGAGCTGAGTTTCTTAATGAAAAAAGCGATATTGACCAAAGTGAGGCTGGTATCAAAGACTTAGTCTCAGATTATCAATGGTTAAAGCTTAATGCTGAATTTAAAATGGCTGAATATAAAGCCGCATTACAGGCCTTTGAAGCTTCAAAAATTGATACCTCTAGGCAACAAAGCTTCTTAGTTGAAGTTATGAAACCAACTTTACCAGATACTCCTAAGTACCCAAGAACTTGGTATAGCCTAATGACTATATTTATTATATTGAGTGCGATGTACGGGATTTTACGCATGATAGTCACTATTATCCTCGAGCATAGGTAAAAAATAAGTATATGCAAAAAACCCTAAACAGACCTGCTTCGTTTGAAAACAAAAAGCTTACAGTAATACCTTACGAAAGGAATTTTTTATTTTTACAAGGACCAATCTCTCCTTTTTTTAATGAACTTGCTCATGAATTATGTCAAAAAGGTTATAGTAAAGTTTATAAATTACAATTATGTAAAGGTGATAGTTTATGGTGGGATTTTGAATTAATTACTTATAAAGGGACTTTAGAAAATTTTGATATATTTATAGAAGCAACTTTTAAAAACCTATACATAACAGATATTTTATTATTAGGAGACTGCCGCCCTTATCATCTTAAAGCAACAAAAATAGCTAAATCACTAAATATCAATATTTGGATCTTTGAAGAAGGTTATCTAAGACCTGACACAGTTACTTTAGAATATAATTCAGGTACAAATGCTTATAGCAAAATCCCTAAAACTAAAGATTTTTTTCAAACATATAAACCGGTAAAAAATTATCCTCTAATAAGGATACAGAATTCTTTATTTACTCGTTTAAGATGGGATTTAAGCTACCACTTAATCAATGCCCTAACATTTTTAAGCTTTCGAAACTATCAGCATCATAGAAAAGCAAAAATTTATCAAGAATATATTGGTTGGATGAAACGTTTTAGTAAAAAAATTATTACAGATAAATTTCTTCTACCTAAGCAATTAAAGTATGTTGAAAATAAAGCTTTCTTTTTAGTTCCTTTACAATTAAGTCATGATTTTCAAATCATACAACATTCAGACTATGATTCTACCTTATGTATGATAGACGAAATTTTAGAAAGCTTTGAACGTAATGCGCCTAAAGAAACTTTACTAGTTTTTAAAATTCATCCTTTAGATACTTTATTGGTAAATAGCATAAAACATATTAAAAGAAAATTAAAAACCTTACCCTCTCTGAAAAAACGAGTACTTGTATTAGATGGCGGACATTTACCAACTCTTATTGATAACTCACTAGGAGTCGTGGTTATCAATAGTACTGTAGGCTTACAATCTTTGTCTCATGACAAAGCTACAAAAGCCTTAGGTAGAGCAATATATAATTTTGAAGGTTTAACAGCTACACAACCTCTTAATACCTTTTGGATAAACCCGCAAAAACCAAATAAGCAGCTAGTTCAAAATTTCAGGAAATACTTATTAGATCATAATCAATTTAATGGTGGCTTCTATAGCAAACATGGGATAAGCATAGCTGTTCCATTTGTAACACATAGAATATTGGAGAATAATTAAGATGAATGTTCTTATTGTTGGCGCATCTCGAGGACTAGGGAAACAATTAGCTATCAATTTTGCTAAACAAAATACTTCTTTGATTCTAATCGCGCGTAACGAAGACAATCTAAAAACCACCCAAAACCTATGTGAAAAAGCTGGGGCTGATGGTGTAGAATACTTCGTTTGTGATACAGGAAACATTGATAAATTCATAAAAACTTTACAAGAAATTACATCCAGATATGTAATTGATTTATGTATTTATGCTGCTGGAATTACATCGGTTATTAGCAACAATCAATTTGAAGATTTACAACACTCTAACAACTTATTAAAAATAAATTTAAATGGAGCAATAGCTGCAACTAACTACCTATTGCCACAGATGTTAGAATCAAATACTGGGCATATTGTTTATTTCTCATCTTTAGCTTCATACTATGGGATGGCATACTCTCCAGTCTACTGTGCAAGCAAAGCTGGTTTACGCGTATATGCTGAATCTGTAAGACAATATTGCCATAAAACTAATGTTAATATCTCAGTTATCACCATGGGTTTTGTTGAATCAGATATGAGTAGACAATTCACAAGACCTAAACCTTTTCTTTTATCTACAGAAAAAGCAGCTACCTACATTTGTAAAAGAATAAATAAACGTAAAGCCTATATCCGCTTTCCTTTAATCTTACAGCTTGCGATAAGGCTACAAAGTATTCTTCCATATAAGCTAGCTGATTGGTTTATGATAAAAACAGGATATGGTAGAAAATAATGACGGTGCTAATAATCACTACCATAGTTCTTATTACTAGCAATCTTGTCACTAGTTTTTTTTGGCTAAGTGTATATAACACTATAGCTATATGTTGGATATATAGCTTTGTTAATATTTTTTTCCATAGTACAAGTTTATGTATTATTGTTTCAGCATTTTTCATAGCGTTAATACATGCTGTCAATCATACAAAATACAAGATACTTCATGAACATTTTCACTATGAAGACCTTTTCCTTTATAGCCAAGTATTCCGTTTTCCAAAATTCTATATCCCTTTTGTTGGAGTGATTCGTTTTTGGACTATTGTATCTATAGCTGTTATAAGTATTTTTACTATTTTTTACCTTAATTACTTGTGGGTATACAACTTTAGTATGAATAACTGGCTAATGAATATTTTAATTTTCTTCTTATTAAATATTATCATCTTTTTCTTAACAAAAAAAACCGAACAACACTCCTTTGATTCTTGTATAAAAAGCTTTGGGGTATTAATGACGATCTTAATATACTTATATCGGAATCAAAAACAAATAGAAACCTTAAAGTCCTCTGAGCTAGAGGCTGATTTACTACCTAAAAGAATCATTGCTATACAATCAGAATCATATATGCTTGCTAAAGAGAACTTTGATTTTAGCATGTCTAAAAAAGAAAACTGTTATAAATATGGAAAACTTCATGTCCCTTGTTACGGTGCATATACCATGAGATCTGAGTTTGCTTTTTTAACAGGTCTTTCATTAGAAAAATTAGATACAGATTCTTTTAATCCATACCGAAAAACTTATAAAAGTGTTACAAATAGCTATATCGAACAATTAAAAGGTTTGGGCTACCGCTGCGTTGTAGTCCACCCTTTTAAAAAAGATTTTTTTAATAGAAAACAAGTTTTTGAGCATTTAGGGTTTGATGATTTTATTGATGAATCAGAATTTGAAAAAACTGATATATTCACTACAGACGCTCAGCTGACTGAATACCTTGAAAAATATTTACAAAAACACTCTGACCAAAAGATCTTTATTTTTGTTATAACCATTGCAGGACATGGTCCTTACACCCTTCAAAGAAGAGATTCTAAAAAATATAAGGCAAACACTGGAAGTGATGAGGTTGATTCATATTTAGATTTAAATTATAAAGCAACAACTATGCTAAAAGCATTAGAAAATAATATAGATAATGATACTTTATTAATATGGTATGGAGATCATAAGCCAAGTATAGCAAATTGGAATTTATCACAACAAGACAAATACTCTACTGACTATTTTATAATTAAAAAAAATGCCAGCACAAAATACTCTTATGAAAAAAATATAAATGTCGAAAACTTACTTTCTTATAGTATTAAAGACTATTAGTAAACTAACCTCATTTTGATATTAAAATTTATATGTTACAAAATTTTTTAATACTAGCTTTTAAGTTTCGCAACTAGCTTTGCTAGTTATTGCGACATACTTTTTTCATGGCAGAAAAAGTATGCAAAACTGCCTAGCACTATGCTATCGCGTAGCTGTAAGCCAATGGCAGCTACAAAACTCGCAAAGCTCAAACAGTTGTAGCTGCTTATTCATTGTCTTTACAGCCGCTAACCGCAATGTGCCAATTGGTAAAATAATTATCTAACCGAGTTTAATGCGCATTTTGCGAATATTTTTAACATACTTAGAGCCCACATGATTTTAGTTTGCAACAATCCCATGGTATAATCTTCCCCATTATATTACATGTTAGAAATTTATTTTACCCATGAACAGAGCAGTCTTTTATCTCCCTGGATTTGACCCTCGAGGAGAAAGGTTTTATAAAAGAGTTTTCAAAAACGAACTAAGAAAATTCTCAAAAAGTACAAATCAAGACACCAATTTTCAACAAGTAGATAGCTTTAAATACATAATAAAATCCAACACTTCTAACTGTGACTTATTTTTTCTTAATTGGATAAATATAATAAATTTAATATACAAAAAATCCGCTTTTATAACTTGGGTATCTAATTTATTTTCAACTCTAATGATTTTTATATCCAATCATAAATCTCCAAAAAATATTCTTGATTATAAACATCAATTATTTTTACTATCTATTATACTTATTGATTCAACTTTTTTTGCATTCATAATTTTACTTGTTTTTATACCTTTTATATCAGGGCAATATGTCATTAGTATAATACTTTTAGTAACATCAATTTTTCTGGTTTACCTGTATAAGAAACTTCAGAACAAGATTATTCCTGAAAAAGTTAGATTATGGACACAAGGATTTATTTCTTTAGCATATTTTTCAAAAAAATATAAACCCCACTTTGAGGAAAATGCTGAGAAACATGCTGATATAATTATAAATTGCTTGAATGAAGGTAAACATGATGAATACATACTATTAGCACATTCTGCTGGATGTTATCCTTTAATATTTTTGCTAGCTAGGTTACCAACAGAGCATCTTAAAAAAATAAAAATAATAACCATGGGGCATTGTATACCTGTATACATAAACCTTAAGCATTTCCAAGAGAATAAAACAAACATAATAAGCTCTCTAAAAAAGACTAATACCCTATGGTTAGACGTTTACTCACCTGCAGATCCAGTTTCCTCAAGAATTAATACTGAAAAAGAGTTTCTTTATTTAGGGATAGATAGTAAAAACAGTAAATTCTTTAATATGTACGAAGATGAAACATATTTAAAACTAAAAGAAAATCCTCTGGCCATACATTTTCAATATATTATGAGTGGCGATAAACCAATCAATACCTTAAATTTCTATAAAATACTAACCTCTAACAATCCTATAAATAATTATGAGATATAACTACTATGATAAATTTCAAAGAAAAAAATTATGAGATATACGCTCCCTTTCCTCCTTATTATACACCTGAAAAAGTATCTTTAATAAAACTTCTTAAAGCCAAATCCTTTATACAGTTTCACAAGGAAAAACACTATAAAATGAAAATGGGCTACCCCCAAAAAAAATTAGGGTCAAGAAGGGTTTCATTATGCCAGAATGAATATGTGCTTCAAGTTTTATCAGACTATAAAGCCTATCCTAAAAGTAAAATTGTCCATAAAGTCCTAAGCCCGCTACTAGGTGATAGTATATTTACAACAAACGGAGATATTTGGAGATTTCAAAGAAATATAATGAATAAATCTTTTGCCGCACTTCAGCCCAAAAAAACATTTTCACTAATGAATGAAGCCACAGAAAATTTAATAAATTTAATAAATCAAAAACATAAAACTTCAGAAATAATCTCCATAGACTCTTTAATGACATATGTCACAGCAAATATTATATTTAGAACTATTTTTTCTATAGATTTTTCCTACGCAAATGCTACTAAGTTATTTAACTCTTTTAACTGCTACCAAAACGTTTCTTACCTATTAACAGATACTCCTTTAAAGTATATTATCTATCCTTTATTAAAATATAAACAAAATAAATATGCCAAAGAAATTCATAGTCAATTTTATCCAGAAATAGCAAAAAGATATAAAAATAATGATCAGCATAACGATATTTTAGGTAGCTTAATTACTAAGATCGATGAGAAAACAGGAAAAAAATTCTCCCAAAAAGACCTAAATGAGCAAATCTGTATGTTATTTTTAGCAGGACATGAAACTTCTGCAACAGCCCTTACATGGGCATTATATCTAATATCACAAAGTGATGATTTGCAAAATGATTTACTTTTAGAAATAAACCATGCGCTAATTGATAATAGTATCCAATATCAATCCTTAAAAAAATTACCACTCTTGACAGCTGTTTTTGAAGAAACTCTTCGTCTGTATCCACCTGTAGTAGTATTATCAAGAGAAACCTGTGAAAACGTATATATGCGTGACAAATTAATAACTCCCAAAGATGAGATAGTAATACCTATCTGGATACAACATAGACATGCTGACAAATGGGCTAATCCTATAGAATTTAATCCGTATAGATTCTATAAAAAGAATACCACTGACGTTTGTCCTGTATATATGCCTTTTGGCAAGGGTGATAGAGTTTGCATTGGATCTGCATTTGCATTACAAGAATCCCTTTTAGTTTTAAGTAGCATAATAAAAACTTTTAAACTTGAAAATCTAACTAAAGATGTAATTCCTATAGGTAGAGTAACGCTAAAACCTGATAAGCCTATAAATATTAGATTTACTCCCAGATAAAATTGCTAATCTAACTTAAGTTAAACGATTATTGGGGCTGTTGCAAAAACAAATGATTAGAAAATAAAACTATTTGGGCGTAAGCGAGTTTTTTATCTAAATTTTTTTGGGCAGTTTTTAGCACTATGTATGTTTTTTTTCAGAATAATGAATAAAATCTAATAAAAATTTCCTTACTTTTGCTGTATAGTTTTTACCCCAAAAATCTTTTATTTCTTTAAGCTCTGACTCTGATACTTTTACACTAAGCTTTTTATCTTTCACCTCTTTTTCATCATACTCAAGTTGACTAGCTAATCTTAAATTTTCAAGCTGATCAAAAGTCATACTCTCATAGTTACCTACTTTAGATAAATCAGGGCTATCATTGTCATAAACAATATCTTTATCACCTATACTATCCCATACTTTATTAAAATCTTTTCTCTTACTCATAACCTACTCCTTGAAAAACCTTTTTATCTCTCTATTGTTACACTTACGAAAAGAAATAATCCTATATTTTCCATTTCTTATTGTTGCCGTTATAATAACCTCTCTATTATTCTTTTTACCAAAAATATTATATCTAGTCTCGGTATAATCCTTTCTATCGTCAAGAGTAATACGAATTACATTTTCAGGTATAACATCCCTTGCATCTTCAAAATCAAAACCATGCTTTTCAATATTCTGCTGGTTTTTATTTTCATCCCATTCAAACATATTATGGGACTGTTGCACGCTGGAATTAAATGGGTGGTAACAAGGCAAAAATATTCGAAAAAGCGCAGTTTACATGTAGTAAATGAGCATTTTGAGAATATTTTTAACACAGTTAGAAACATATAATTTTAGTTTGCAACACTCCCATTATTCAAGGTCTCAATTATTTATATATTTAGTATAGCAAAATACTACAATATTAGCATCCCCCAAGAGGGCCTAATTAATAATTCTGTCCATGGTTGCATTAGCCATTATAGGATCATTTTGTATTATTTGAACTTTTAATATCAAACTGAGGTTAGTTTTAGAAAATAAATGTTCAAACTGGTTTTTTTATTTATACAGCATTGTTTATAAAGACTAAACCCAAGCTTTTTGTATATCGCAACATTCTTTTTTTTACTAGTTTCCAACAAAAGAGGGATATTTTTAGCTTTAGCTTCTTGATATCCATATTCTATAAGTTGCTTGGCTAAGCCTATACCTCTTGATTGTTCTTCTGTACAAAGGTAAATTAAATGTAAAAACTCTTTAGTATCACGACTTTTCTCTATCTGATGCTGTATTTTTAATATTTTTACAATCCCAAAAACACCAAAGGCTTTTAACATCTTTATACTCGAAACAATATGAAACTTCCAAGACAAATTTGTCTTACCAATATGTGCAAATAACCCTATACTTCTAGTTTGATTATCTGTAGCTACAAAACCTTGAGAGTAAGCATGGTGTATATTATAAAGCATAAAAGTATCATACTTTTTATTACTTTCTAAATCCTTTAAATGTTTAGGGTGAAAAAATTCTCTAGTATGAGGATCATTAATAAAACTTTTTTTTAAAAGAGTTAGTATCTTAGCAATATCTGTTTTTCTAAGATTTTTAGATTTTTCTCTATAAGTTTTTATAGCCATTTTTATAAGACTGATCTACCCCGTCAATTTGGGACAGTTTACCTTTTTATTTTCCATTATATATTCAAACTGATTTGGAGTCATATAATTTATTGTAGAATGTTTCCTTTTTGTATTATAGTAAGCCTCAATATACTCAAATATAGATAGCTTAGCTTCTTCTCTAGTTTTATAGTTTTCATCATGAACTAACTCAACTTTTAAAGTACCAAAGAAACTCTCACAAGCAGCATTATCATAACAACATCCTTTAGAACTCATACTTGATAATAGCCAGTTATTTTTAATAACATCCTGATACTGTTTACTACAATATTGTGACCCTTTGTCAGAATGTATAATAACACCACTAGGAAAATTTCTTCTAAATAATGCCATATTTAAAGCACTACAGATTAAGTCTGCTTTCATTCTAGAATCCATTGCCCAACCTAAAACTGCCCTTGAGAATAAATCTATAATCACAAAAAGATACAGCCATCCTTCTTGTGTAGGTATGTAAGTTATATCTGTAACCCACCTATGGTTCATAGACAACGCTGTGAAGTTCTGTTCTAATAAGTTCTCAGAAACATGTTTGTTATGGTTAGAGTCTGTCATTGCTTTATGTTTACGAGCAGCTTTTGCCTGCAAATCAAGTAATTTCATACGTTTAGATACTCTAGGTTGAGTAACTTTCCAACCCATATCTTTAAGTTGTTTGTATATCCTAACACTCCCATATCTAGATTTATGTTCGTTAAATATAGCAGTAATAGCATTATCTAGCTCAGCATCATTAGATTGTCTTTTACCTATAGGCTCATGTATCCATCTGTAATATGAGGATGTACTTACATTCAAATATTTACATAATGTTGTTACTGGCATGACTTTGCAATGCTCCTTAATAAAAGCGTACCTTACAGTCCTTGCTTTGCAAAGTACGCTGCTGCCTTTTTTAGTATTTCACGCTCTGTTTCTACTTGTTTAAGCTTTTTCTTTAAATCAGCATTTTCAGAAGATAATTGCTGATACTGCGTTTTATAATCTATCTTTATCTCTTTAGGAGGATTCGACATAGCTTTGGATATCCAGTTGCAAATGGTTTTATATTTAACTCCTAAATTATCTGCTATTTCTCGCCTATTTGTATCTGGTTGTAAACATAATTTAACAGCATTATCTTTAAATTCTTTTGTATATCTTTGATACTTCATCTTGTCTCCTTTTCTTAACACTTAAGTGTCCCAAATAGGAGGGTATGATCAGACTATATTTTGTTTTAAAGCATCTACAGTTCTATCTAACTGATCTTTTGTATGCTTACTTGAAACAAAAAACCGTAACCGAGCTTTTCTTTCTTCTACTGCTGGATACATTATTGGCATTACATTTATATCATACTCATCGAAAAATTTATTTGAAAGAGCCACAGCATTTCGAGAACTTCCCACAATAACTGGGATAATTGCCCGACCAATAGCCTCCCCTGTATCAAAACCATTTTTTTTCATCTGAGATAGCAAATACTCACTATTTTGTTGTAAAAGTTTAACTCTATCTGGTTCGTTAAGCATCAATTTTAGAGAGCTTAATGCTGCAACAGTATTTGTTGGAGATAATCCCACACTGTATACTAGTCCAGGAGCATAATGGCGTAAGATATCAACTATTACATTATTTGCAGCTATATAACCACCGCAACTACATAAAGTTTTACTTAAAGTTCCCATCCATATATCTACTTCTTTAGGTGATATTTCATAATGCTCAAAAATACCTTTTCCGGTACCACCTAGCACACCCAAACTATGAGCTTCGTCAACCATTAGTACAGCATTATATTCTTTTTTAAGTTGGATAATAGATAAAAGATCTGGGATATCTCCATCCATACTATACAATCCTTCTATAACAATAAAAATTTGATCATACTTATGGGAATTTTGCTGCAGTAACTGTGTTAAATGAGTTATATCATTATGACGAAAACCAATAGCCTTAGCACTTGATAACTTAACCCCCTGTATAATACTATTATGAGCTAATTGATCATATAAAATCAAACTTCTATCATGTGTCAAACAGCTGATTACTGAAACATTGGTCGCATGCCCACTAACAAATACAACAGCAGCTTCTGACTCATAAAGCTTTGCTATAGAGCCTTCTAATTCTTTATGAATTGATCTTTCCCCTGCTACAATACGACTAGCCGACACAGATGTCCCTTCTTTCTTAAGAATCTCTGACACTTGAGTAATAGTCTGAGGATGACCGTTTAAACCCAGGTAGTTATACGAGCTATAATTTATTAACAATCTATTCTCATAATTAATATTATTATCTGCCAGACCATTATATTTACGATATAAAGGGTCTTTTATACCAACTTTTTTTACAGTTTGGCGCATATAATCTAACTCTTGATATGCAGGATGCCTTGTAAAGTCATAACTATTTTGTTTGGTTAATATACTTTGAGTAGCATCATCTATTGCCATAATTTTTGATTTTACTTTAGATAAATTAGTAAATATTTTTTTTGCCACTTTATTCTTCACCGTGCCTTTGTTTAATTATATTTATAGTTTCTTCTGTATTTTGTTTTTTATCACCAAATATATTACGCTTTATCATATCGACAATATCTTGGGTAGTTTTTAATTGTGTCATAGCCATAACTGAAATAGAAATACCCGTAAATTTATTTTCTAAACTTACAGATAATTCAAATGTCATTAGAGAATCCATACCCAAATCTCTTAAATCTGCTGATAATCCTATTTTTGTTTTACTAATACCTAAGATATGAGCTACTTGTGATATTACATTGTCTTGAATCAACGTTTGGGCATTTTCTTTTGACATCTCTCTTAATGTATTTAAGTCTAAGCTTGCCACTACAGACTCTGCATTTGATTCTCTAATGAACTGGTGATAACGAGAGGTTTTTAATGTAGGTAATACCTTTAATAGCTTATTATTACCTTCTAGCTTTGCAGCCATAAAACTCTGATTTGGTATGCTTAAAATTTGGTTTAATACGTTCTGACAGTCAACTAAAGATAGAGGAAGTAATCCTAATCCACCAGACATTATTTGCTTTAATGATTCGTTTCTAGTTAATAAACCAACATCTGCAATAGGTCCCCAAGCGATATACTGACCAGCTAATTTTTGTGATTTCCTTTGAGCTACTAACCCTTCCAAATAAGCATTCGCAGCCACATAATTTGCTTGGTGAAGATTACCAACTGTTGCAGCAATTGAAGAAAATACTATAAAATGTTTCAGATCCCATACGCGTGAAAATTTATCAAGCCAATATCCACCTAAAGCTTTAACATTAAAAACCTTATCAAACGAATCCTTTGTCAAATTATCTAGAGCTTGATCATCATATACTACAGCAGCATGGATAATCCCTTGTAAATCTATACCGTTTTGATGTAATCTCTGCATAAATTCTTTAACACTTAACTCTTTACTTACATCAACAGCATGAACCTCAAAACTGACACCTAGTTCATCTAACTGTTTTTTATTTTCTGGAGTGATTTTACCACTATAACTAACTAGTATTAAATGTTCTGCTCCATGCCTTACTAACTCTTTAGCTGCATAAAGCCCAAAGCCTTGGGTTCCTCCTGTAACCAAGTATGCCCCTTTTACAATCGCACATTCAGAAGCCCATTGCTCTAGTTTAATAAACTCTCTAGATTGCATATTAATGATAACTTTGCCTAGCTGTTGGCCCTGCTGCATACAACGAAAAGCGCTTTGGATCTTATACATAGGAAACTCTTGATATGGCAAAGCTACAAAAGTTTGCTCATCAAAATACTGTGTCAATTCTGCTAACATTTGTTGTATTACTTGTGGCTTATATTTAATTAACTGATCTAAATCAATTCCAGAGAATGTAATATTATTACGAAAAACTTTCATCGCTAAAGTATTATTTTCGAAGATATCCCTCTTACCTAACTCTATAAAATGACCAAAAGGAGCTAACACTGCCAGACTTGCTTCTAACAAGTCACTAGAAAGAGAATTAAGTACAATATCCATTTGAATATCTTTCTGATTCATTTGCACAAAAAAATCTGTACTGCGTGAATCATAAATATTTTCCACACCTAATGATTCAATCAAAATACGTTTTTGCTGAGACCCAACAGTTGCATGTATTTCAAGATCTAAAAGATGTGCAATCTCAATAGCAGCTAAACCAATCGCTCCAGCAGCACCATGTATAAGGATTTTTTGTCCAGGCTCGGCTTTAGCAACTTTATTTATTGCATAATAAGCTGTCATAAAAGCAACAGATATTGTTGCACCCTGCTGCATAGAACAATGCTTGGGTAAATGGCTTATATAGTTACTATCAACAACCAATTCTGTTGAGAAACTCTGTCTAGCACAACCAAAAACACGATCTGAAACCTTAAATTGAGAAACCTCATCTCCAACCTCAATAACCTCCCCGCTAAATTCCATACCTAAATATGCACCTAAATAACCAAATTCTAATGATTCTTGAGGTATCAAACCTAATGCATACATGACATCTCTAAAATTTAGGCCCACATAATGCACCTTGACGCGCACATTTTGTTTTTCACACACAACATGTTCTTTTTCAAGCCATTGTAAATGATTAAAAGACCCTCTATGAGCTATATGTAGTTTGTACTGTTTATCTAGACTTGCATTATTTAACGGTATAATCTCATGATTATATAACACATTCTCTTGGAGAAAAATCTCCTGACCCTGGTTACTCTTATTAAGAATAATACTCCAATCTTGTTGATAATCTAAATTATCTGTAACAATTCTAGTTATTGACATTAAAGGTTTTTCATTTGCTACAACCCTTAATGTAGCCAATAAAGATTGATGTACTGAGGAAATTAAAATGCCATTTTCCCACTTACTTTCAAGTATAACAAAAATAGTTTTTGCTGAGTTATTATAAATTTTTTGTAATATTTCCCATATATCCTGTTCTGAAACATTTTTATCTATAGTAAATACTACAGGCAAATTGATACCATCATTAACCACAAAGTTTGCTGGTTTTCTTCCATAACAGTATAATTGACACTCTAAAGCTTTCAAGTCAGACTGTCCAACATTCTCCTGCTGCCAAGATTTCTGCAGCAGAAATTCTTGCCCAAAAATATTTTTAACTACTTTACCTCCATATTCATTAACCTGACTGACAATATCATCTATAACATTTTGTTTAATACATTTAACACCAGGTTTAAGTATATTTAGTAGTAACTGTCCCTCAATACTATCTAACCATAGATAAAGTTTTGCTATTCCTCCAGGCTTAAGCTTACTCATAAATAGATCAGTAAAATCTTTCTTCACAAATGTGGGAGCACTTTCTATAAATACACAATCATAATAACTATTTTGTTCGTTATATAAGTCAGCCCAACTATCTTTTAGTGTAATATCTAGCGAATACTTATTTAAAAATTTTAGTGCTTCTGCTTGTAAAGCATCTCCAATTACAAGTATCTTTAATGGAATTTTTTCTTTTTTATAACTTTGGCTTAGACTTTCAACAACTTGATCCACTCTTTTTTGGATACTCAAGCCCAAATAAGATAACCAGAAAGTATCAATATCGTTTGATGGTTCTTCTTCAAAACACAATGACTCAAGGTCTAATTTCAAGCTTTTTGTATAAAACTGCAATAACAGTTTAACCAAATTTGGATACTCTACAAACGCCAACTGTAATATTTCATGCATTTCATTAACAAAATCTGTATTACCCCAAGAATTATTTTCTTTTAAGTAAAGTTTTAATATTGCTACTACTTCAGATGAATATTGAAAATTTGGATTTTCTAAATATAGTTGATATGCTCGATTTACTATTAGTAGACGTAAAAAGCTTACTATTATTTTTTCTTGCTGAGCAGCTAATTCATCCTGAGACTGCTGAGGTAACTTAGGTTGATTACAATAACTCACCTTTCCTGTATTTAAAGGTCGTAAATTTTCAATATAGCAATCACTAGGTAATAAGGCTACACTTTGATTTGCAACGCTTTCAAAGCGTGCTCCTTTAATAATATTAACTAAGCTATTACTTACATCATAATAATAACAATCTGCAACTATTAGATTCTCACTTATATACTTTAACTTTATAACAGCTTTTTTTATAAGCTGATATGGCTTTAAAATATAATTAAAATCAAAACCCATAGGTAAAAACAAAGCCTGAGGATTATTAAGCTTTTTCGACAAAATTGAAATAATAGTTTGAAAACCACCATCTACAGCAAATGGAGATAGCGCATAATCTTTTGTTTGTTTGTCTAAATTAAAACATGTAATCGCAATATCATCAGCAACTTCTAGTTGCTCAATTATACGAAATCTTTCAGTGTAACTTAAACCTATAGCTTTGGCATCACTATAGTGATTATCCACTGATAAAAATTCGGTATTTAAATCCAAACTTATATTTATGCCCAAATCAGTGGTTGGTTTTATATTTTGTAATAAATATCGTGATTTAATATGGATAGTTTCATTCTCACCATATTGAGATAAGCTCTTTATCGTAACAATACCATTGTCAACACAACTACTGATTAGGGTCCGCATATCATCTTCTTGAAGCAATAATGGCGCGTAAATTTGCACATCTTTTAGTATAACCACTTCGCTATCTTCTAACTTATTAACGTGTTTAACTAATTGGTACACTAATTCAAGCCAAGCTGATGCAGGTAAAACAGCAACTCCATGGACCTGATGGCCTTGGAAATCAATCGCTGTTTGGTAATCTATATGATTTACCCATGTATTTGTTTTATCACTAACTCGCCAGCCTAATAAAATATGGTCCACCTCTGATGCGATGGTTTTATTTATTTCAAACCAATATCTTTGTAAATTAAGTTCAGATTTAATAAGAGGAACATTTTCAGATTCAACAATCTCATTCTTCCACGGAGCCCCTGCAAGATATAGACGCTCAATAACTTTTTTTAATACTAATTTGTTATTTTCAACAACACTTAAATAAGAGCATTTTCTTTTTTGTGAAATTTGCTTTATATAATGTTTAAGAACACTCCTAGGACTAATTTCAATTAATGTATCAACCCCCTTTAAAAACAGTTTTTCTACCCCTACATTAAAATTAACAGGCTTTGCAATATTGTCCCACCAGTAGTTACTATTTCTCAATAAGTTAGATTCTATGCTTTCACCAGAGACTGTTGAAATAAACTCAATTTTACTACTTGTGATAGCATCATTAAACTCTGGAATGTTCTCTAAAAATAAGGTTCGTACATTTTCATTCATAAATGAAGAATGAAATGGGTAATCAACATCTAAATGACGACAAAAAATTTGTTCCTTTTCGCAGAAATCTGCTAGAACCTGCAGAACTTCGTACCTTCCAGCTATCGTTAAAGATTCTGGTGAGTTAATAGCAGCAATATCTAGACTCTGGAATGGTAATTTTTTTGCTATCTCTTTAAACTTCTCAGCACTTATATTAATCGCAAACATAGAACCCTTGCCCTGCGTAGTCGCTTGAGCTTGACTTCTAGCAACGACTAGCTTATATGCCTCAACAAGTGAAATATTATCGCTTATATAAGCTGCTGCCAGCTCTCCTATACTATGACCTAAAACACAATTGATCTTAAGCCCATTGTCTAAAAAATATCTTGCAACAGAAACTTGAAAAATAAATAAAGCTGGTTGTGCTATTGTTGTATCAGTATAAGAATCTCTATTATCTACTAGTAACCAATCTTCTAAACTTCTATGACTAATTGGCAATAGCTCTTCTATAAAGTTTTTAAAATAACTCGATAATTCAACAGAACTCTCTAAAAGCTTTAACATTCCTGGATATTGACAGCCATTCCCAGAAAAAACAAAAGCGACTTTTTGTGATTCAAAATCTATTTCGTAATCTGAGCTTTTGTTGTTCTGCATGTCAGCATAACTATTATAGATAGCATAGTAACCTTTATAGCCACAACAAATTTTAGAGACTAAAGCATATTTATCATAATCATGCTCACTTTCAATAATGTTCTTTTGAAATTGCTTTTGTTTTTCTAATGTCACTATTGAATGACTTTTTATTACTAATTTATTATGGAAGTACTTGTTATTTAAATATTGGCGTTTTGTCGAAAGCTCAGAAGATGGTGCTTGTAACAATACATGTGCATTAGTTCCACCAAAACCAAAAGAGTTAACTCCTATTAGGCTTTTTGGTGTTATGTTCGTAGAAATTGTTTGTGTAGGGATTATAATTTGATTGGTGTCTAAATTAAGCTTTGGATTTGGCTCAGAGAAATTAACATTTATAGGTATTTTCTTATGTTTAAATATCATTAAAGCTTTTAATACTCCAGCAAGACCTGAAGCTGGTTCAAGATGACCTATATTTGATTTAATAGATCCTGCTATAAGAGGAGATTTTCGCTTTAATGCAATAGCTTCCGCTATTGCTTGAATTTCTAAAGGGTCTCCAACTGGAGTCCCTGTTCCATGAGCTTCTAAATATACTAAGTTATCTAAATCAACGTCTGAATAAATTTCATTTAACAAGTTTCTTTGTGACTCAAAACTAGGTAATGGTAGACCAGACGTTTTACCATCACTATTAACTCCTGTTTTATTTATAATACCATGAATAGTATCACCATCTTTCACAGCTTTTTGATAATCTTTAATTACAAAGACAATACAACCTTCTGAACGTACATAACCATCAGCATCTGCTGAAAAACTACGACAACGACCTGTAGGTGATATCATATGTGCTTTAGAAAACCCTATAAATGGCGTAACATGAAGTAATGCATTTACTCCACCAACAATAGCTGTTTCTATTTGTCCTGACTGTATACTTCTTATGGCCGTATCTAAGGCCACTAATGCTGAAGAACAGGCAGTATCAATAACCATACTAGGCCCTTTAAAGTCAAAAACATATGAAACACGATTTGCTATAATGCTTTTTGCTGCACCAGTCATCGTATATGAGTTAATTTTTTTACCATCTTCAACAGAAAGATAGCTATAGTCTGGATTAGAGGCTCCAACAAACACTCCACAATTACTACCAGCCCAGCTTTCTGGTGAACTTCCAGTTTCTTGCAATGCAAAATATGTATGATTTAATAATAGGCGCTGCTGAGGATCTAATTGATTAGCCTCTCTGGAGCTGATATTAAAAATACTTGGATCAAACTGGTCAATATTTGGAATAATACCGGCAGAAAAATTATAAGCTTTACCATTTTTCTTACGTGAAGGATGAAAAAATTTTCTTTTATCAAACCTAGATATTGGTATCTCTGTAACAAGATCGCCACCCTGCTCCAAAACACTCCAAAGTTTTTTATCATCATCAATACCCTTAGGCAATACAAAACTATAACCTATTATTGCAATTTTTTTCATAAAAATACTCTTCAATAATTTAAAATGATATTAACACAAATCATATATAACATAGATTACAAAAGGACTTTATCACTTGCCATCACTCTCAAAAAATTTAAAAGACACATTTCTAAGTGTAATCTGATTATCAATATTTTATCATCTTTGCCATTTTTTATAATAAGAGCAACAAATAAATTCACTTTGGTGTAGTTAATAGAGTAAATTTTAAGAAATAGTTTTCTTAACCACACTCATAAATTTGGTTCTGATTAATTCTAAACTCTCTTGACTATCAGCCTCAAATCTTAAAACTAAACAAGGAGTTGTATTTGATGCGCGAAGAAGCGCCCAACCATTCTCAAATTCAACTCTTACACCATCTATCGAAATAATATTTGCATCAGAAAATTCTTTTTTACATGATTGTAAAATAGCCTCTACTATTTCAAATTTAGTGTCTTCTGTAACATCCATATTAATCTCTGGAGTAGCTACACTTTGAGGAATTTCTGCAAAGATTTCATCTAAAGTTTTATTAGTTTTAGAAAGGATATTTAAAAGTCTAACGCCAGTATATAAACCATCATCAAACCCTGGCCACCTATCGTTAAAAAATATATGACCACTCATCTCACCTGCTAAATCCACAGGCTCTTGTTTCATCTTTTTCTTAATTAATGCATGGCCAGTTTTATACATAGTCGCCTTACCACCAAGACTTTTAACAAAATTATCTAAGTTTTTGGTAGATTTAACATCATAAAGAATATGAGCTCCTGGCTTATTACTAAGCACATCTTTTGCATAAAGCATAAGTTGTCTATCTGCTGCTATAATATCGCCACTATTAGTAACTAAACCAAGCCTATCACCATCACCATCAAAGGCAAGTCCAACATCTGCTTTTAATTCTTTTACTTTAACTATAAGGTCTTGTAAATTCTTAAGTTTACTTGGGTCTGGATGATGATTAGGAAAATTACCGTCAACTTCACAATACATTTTAATAACATCACAGCCTAGTTTTTCAAATAATTCTGGAGCTATGTTACCTGCTATACCATTACCAGCATCTATAACTACCTTAAGCTTTTTACCAAGAGTCTCTTTCTCTAAAATAAAATCTATATATTCTTGCGAAATATCTTTCTTAATAGATACTCCCTTACCTTGGGAAAAAATATTTTTTCTTATTAAACTCTCTATTTCTAAAATTTCTTCATTCGCTAATGTGTTATCAGCCAAAGTCATCTTTAAACCATTATAATCTGCTGGATTATGACTACCTGTCAGCATAATGCCTGTGCCATTGGTTAACTTTTTAGCAGCAAAATATAAAACTGGGGTTGGTACTGCGCCAATATTAATAACATCGCAACCACTTGCTAATATACCACTTTCTAAAGCAGCTAATAAACTAGGTCCAGATAAACGCCCGTCTCTAGCAATAGCAACTTGGTTTTGGTTTAACTCTTGTGCTTTTGTCCCAAATGCTAAACCTATATTAAAAACGACATCCTCATTAAGATCAGTTGGAACGACACCTCTAATATCATACGCTCTAAATATATATTTAGACATATTTTGCACATTTTTATACATCAAATCTCCCTATAATAAATAATCGATATTATCCTCGTTATCAAAAACCTCTAAAATGGTTTCAAACCCAAGAGAAAAACAAATAACCTTAAAAGTCTCTGCAAGTTTATCACCCAGTAAAAGCTCCTTTAGGTCGCTATTATATATTAGTTGATCCTTTTGTTCTAAGCTTTGAAACAAATTAGTAAATACCTTATCTATACCTGCTCTTTTTAAAAAATTAGCTTGATTCATATAACCGTCTAACTCAAAGCCAACTTCTGTAGCAGCTTCAGCAACTGCTGTAAAGTCAACATGCGAGGTTATATCTTGCAAACCTATATTTATAAATGGATCAAAGTTAACTTGATGCTTATGATAACAAGCTAAAGTTCCCATACTACGTGCTGGTGTATAATATAATTTTCTGTGGTATCCATAGTCGCATAAAAATATAACTGCTTGATCTAAGCAATCTCTTAAAGATTTGATCCATGGACGTATCCAAGTGTTTAATTCACTAATATATCCATCTTCAAAACTTATATTATCAGATAGTATTCTTTGGGCTTCGTATTCAAAAAGAGAATCATTAACTTGCAAATCTACAAATTTAAATTTACTACCATCAAAAGTTACACCCTGTTGGATAAGTTTGTTATCTTTTGCTTTAAAAATATCTACAGGCATAGCATCTAAGACTTCATTAGCAAAAACTATAGCTTTTAATTTTTGCTTTGGAAGTTCTTTTAACCATACAAATTTATCAAAAAGATGAGGGAGGTTTTGTTTAACATACTCTTGTTGCCTAAATCTAAGATCTGCACTTAATTCTACTATATAGTACGACTCTGGAAGAACACCTAGTTTATTTAATTCATCCATACAGTCTATCGCAAACTTACCTGTCCCAGCTCCAAATTCTATAATATTACCTTCTTGTTCAAATTCAGAGAGTATGGTTGCAAACTGATTTGCAAAAGTGCGTGCAAATAAAGATGTTTGTGAAGTTGCTGTGATAAAATCACCACTGCTTGATATCTTATCTCTAGAGCTAGAGTAATATCCATAATTTGGATAATATAAAGCTAGTTGCATATACTCTCTAAAACTGATACTTCCACCCTGAGATTTTATCTTTGCTACAACTCTTTCTTTAATTTCCATCACTAGTGGATATATTCTGTTAAATAAACATATTGTATGGCGAAACTAACTTTTAATCAAAAAATATATGACTTTAATAAAAAAAAATATTAAAATCTTTTTTTAAAATAATTTTTAGTTTAAGAATAATGACAACTATCAACACATATCCTGTAGGTATAACTGGTGGAATAGCTAGCGGAAAGTCTACTGCTACAAAAATTTTAAAACAAAGGCTTAATCTAAATGTGGTTTGTGCTGACACGATAAGCAGAGAAATAACCAAAAAACCTTCTGTAATTAAAAATATAGCTGAAAAGTTTGGTAATGATATAATCATAAACAAACAGATTAATAGAGCCATGCTTAGAGCAATTATTACAGAATCAAAAGAAGCTAAAAAATGGCTCGAAGATTATTTACATCCTGTAATTAATAGGGAAATAAAAAAACAAGTTAATGAATCCCCCACCATTTTAACTATAGTTGATATACCTTTACTTGGTCCATATAACATTCGCCACTATGATTACTTAAAAAAAGTTATAGTAATAAAAGCAGATCTTGAGACAAGAATAAGAAGACTAATGGAACGTGATGGTAAAGACAGACAACAAGCTGTAGCTTTTATAAACTTACAAATATCGGACCAAGAAAGAGAAAAAATAGCAGACTATGTGGTAGATAACACAAATTTAGATGACCTAGGGTTTGAAAATAGACTAATAGAAGTTATAAATGATATAACAAAGCTTGACTAGACAAACCCAAAAGATTATAATAGCCAACAATTATTTAGCACCCATAGCTCAACTGGATAGAGTACTCGGCTACGAACCGAGCGGTTGGAGGTTCGAGTCCTTCTGGGTGCGCCATTAATTTAACGTTGCGGGAATAGCTCAGTGGTAGAGCACAACCTTGCCAAGGTTGGGGTCGCGAGTTCAAGCCTCGTTTCCCGCTCCAAAACTATCTAAACTTTATTCATCTAACTATTTATTTACTAATGCTTAATGTGGTAAAATCTTGTAAAGATTTATAACTTATGGATTTAATTGTTTTTTACAGCTTTTATTTAAGATTCATTTAAACAAAAACTTGAAACTAAACTTAAGTAAGCTATATTTTACGTTAAAACCTTCCTCTAGATTTTAAAGAGCAATAATATGACAAAAAAGATTATTTTAACAGGAATTACGCCATCTGGTTCGCCACATTTAGGCAACTACATAGGTGCCATTAAACCAGCTATTGAGTTATCTCATAATGATGCTTATGAATGTTTATATTTTATTGCTGATCAACATTCTTTAGTCAAATTATGGGATAAAAATCTTAGACAACAATATATCAAAGAAATAGCTTGTACATGGCTAGCTCTTGGACTTGATACAGATAAAACCATCTTTTATCGTCAGTCTGATATCCCTGAGATTATGGAGCTAAACTGGATTATCGCAACAACTACTGCCAAAGGACTACTTAACCGTGCTCATGCATATAAAGCTTTAGTTGACCAAAACCTTCAAGAAGAAAATAGTGATCCTGATAAAGGTATTACTATGGGTTTATTTAACTATCCTGTTCTTATGACTGCGGATATTTTAATGTTTGATGCTGACTTAGTCCCTGTTGGAAAAGATCAGATTCAACATTTAGAAATAGCTAGAGACATAGCAAATCGTTTTAACCATATTTACAAAAGTTCTTGCCTTAAAGCTCCTCAAGCTTTAACAAATGAAGATACACAAACAATTTTAGGTTTAGATGGACGCAAAATGTCAAAAAGCTATGATAATACTATCCCTATTTTTTCAACTGAAAAAAAATTAAGAAAACAGATAATGAAAATTATCACAAACTCACAAACTCCTGAAGAAAAGAAAGATCCTAATAGCTGCACTATATTTGCTATCTACAAAAGCATAGCTAATACAGACGAAATCAAAACTCTTGGGGAGAAATATCTAGCTGGCGGACTTGGCTGGGGTGATGCTAAACAACTTCTGTTTGAAAAAGTAAATCAACATCTTTTATTAGCACGTGAAAAGTATGATTACTTTATAAATAATCCCAATATAGTTGATGAAATACTTGCTAAAGGTGCAGCAAAAGCGCGTCCTTATGCTATAAAAAAACTCAAAGGTATTAAAGACACCATCGGAATATAGTTAATGGCACAAACTAAAAATATTATAATAGCAAACTATAGTATACACTCTTTAGCTCTAATTTGCTGGGCAAAACAAAATTTATCAAGCGAGGTTTTTGTATTATCAGTTGATACTGGTTTTGCATCACATGACTGGAATAGTTACTTAAAGAATGTATTTAGCTGGCTAGAGCAACAAAACATTAACTATTTTCATTTAAAAGCTGAACACTCTTTCTCAGAGCTTGTTAATGCTCGTAAGCAATTTCCTTCTCAACAATTTAGCTGGTGTGCTGGATTTCTAAAAGGAATAACTTTACTAAATAAGATTGATACGCTTGATCCAAATGCTGAAGCTACAATCTTACTTAGCCACCGTAAAAGCTTATCTAAAGTTTCACAACTGTTAAAAAATGTAGATGAAGAAGAAAAGTATGATTATAGAAGACTCGAGTATCCACTTTTAGATAAAACCTTTGAAGATATATCTCAACTAACAAAAGATTTGCCTTTTAAGCCAGCAAACCATAGTCTTGAGTGTCAACCATGCATTCATATGACACAACAAGAGTTTAAAAATATTTCTTCAGAAGATATAAAAAAAGTAATATCATTAGAAAAGCAGATTAATGCTTATATGTTTTTTGGTCAACCTTTTAACAAACTAAAGGCTGAATTTTTAAGTAAAAAGAATATCTTGCAGGAGCTCTCGAAAGCTTGTAGTTGGGAGTATAGCTGTGGTTTATAAGGAATATTGCCTATGAATGAATATTTTTTATTTAGTTTACTAACTGTAGTAGCTGCTATGATGAGCTATATAAATACCAAATTTCTCAAATTGCCAAAAGCTATAGGCTTGACCATCCTTTCAATAACTTTTTCAGCAATTTGTGCATCTTTTTTAAGCACTACTAACTTTCTGGTAGTTGCCTTATCCAGTTTTGATTTCCAAACTACAGTCTTAGATGGGATGCTATCATTTTTACTTTTTGCAAATGCCTTACATTTTAATATGATTGAGCTAAAAAAAGAGTTAAAAGCTATCTTTGGATTAGCTAGTGTTGGACTACTTCTATCTGCATTTACTACTGCTGTTTTAATATATGGCTTTTGTAAACTAGTCGGCTTTGAGCTTAGTTTTGGTTATTGTTTAGTCTTTGGAGCATTAATCTCACCGACAGACCCTATAGCTGTAATTAGCACATTAGCTGGAAATAAAACTATACCAAACTATATAAAAACTCGTGTTGTTGGCGAGTCATTGTTTAATGATGCTACAGGTATCGTTTTATTTGTAATTTTGTCAAATGTGGTTTTTTTTGGTAGTGGTGGAGGATTTGGACAGTATATAGATAATAATGTTGATTATCTTTGGCTTATCACTAAACAGATTTCTATAGAGGCTGGCGGTGGAATTATCCTAGGTTATATTTTTGCAAGAATAGCTTTAGTCTTTTTAAAAACCAATAAAGATGCTGAAACATCTATTTTTGTAACACTAGCTGTTGCAAGTATGGGTTACCTAATAGCACATAGTCTACACGTTTCTGGTCCTATTGCCATGGTCATAGCTGGTCTTTTTATTGGCAATAATTTATCAGATAACAAAAAATCTTGTCCTGACCAAGTTAAGAAGGTAGATAACTTTTGGATGATTATTGATAATATGCTTAACTCTTTTTTATTTATCTTAATAGGACTAGAGTTAACTAGCATAACTTTCAACCGTGTTGCTCTTTGGATTGGCGTAGTTGGTATATTCATAGTCACTTTCGCAAGGTTTATTAGTATTTCAATACCTATTACTGTTATCGATAAGAAACTCACTAGAGCTTCGACAAAAGATAATATACTAGTAGCGTGGTCAGGAGTTAGAGGTGGAATATCTTTGGCATTAGCACTATCGCTTCCTGACGAAGGCCATCTTATCGTTAGCGTGACATATATAGTAGTTATACTTTCTATATTAGCTCAAGGATCAACACTAAAAATTGTGGTAAACATGATCTATCCACCTAAAGCTATCAAACGTGCTGCCAATGATGAAATAGAAATAAGAAAAGCTTAAAAAAAACTCTGTTAAGTTAAAGGTTTATTCATACTTATGAGAATAATAATCAATACCAAGGTGTCTAACTAAAGCTTTATCTATAGCTATTGCATCTGGGGTTGAGTCAGTTGGTCTTCTTGGATTTACTCTATCATTTACCCAAGTATTATTATCCCAAAGACTAGTTGTGTTTATACACTGTTGAACATAATTTGCTACCAAATATCTATTTTGAATTTCCATACACCCTTTGATAAATATATCAACGTATGACTGAATAATTGGAAACTCTTCATTAGGTTTTTGTATCGCTTTTGCATCTCTAGCATATATCCAGTAATCTCCTTGTTGAAGGTTCTTTAATCCTAAAGCTTCTACATCTGTACTAGGCACCTTATAACGGCAATAATCACTTTCTCTTTTATCAGTAGCCTCAACTGCTTTTTCATTTGTTAGATAATACACTGCATTTAATGTGCTACCTGTCGATGGAACTGCTAATAAGAATGTACCCTTAAATGAGCCTGTTGCTCTTAATCCCCAAGTTCTTTTAAAGTTTTTCACTTCTATTGGATAGGCATTTACCGCTTCAGGATTTGTTCTTTGACGTGATTTATCGTTTACTAAACTACCATAACCAATTATAAAATTCTGTTTAGAGCCATCTATAGATGGATGACAAGTGTCTGAAAATCCAGATTTCAAACCACATAAAAAAATCGCTAAACTCAAAAAACTTTTTTTCATATTACTATCTCCCTCATCTAATACATATTAAAGGCTTAAATTAGTCATAAACTCCTTTGTGATAAATGCACCAATTTATGTTGGAATTGGTATAACTTTATTAGAAACTCTAATAATTATTTTCTAATCTAGAATTATTAGCTCCACCTTGGGTGTACATACTCATACCTATAGTTGAAGACATTAAGTTTTGATATTGAAAATTACGGCCATAAAAATCATAATAGTTATCTGTGAACTCCTCAGGAAACGATCCTCGCAAAGTATCTTGATTACTGTAATTATTGCTATAGCTATTATCTCTATAAGATTTATCAGTGTTATCTAAATATGCTTTTTGTGAATAGTTCTTTAATCCAACCGTCTTAACCACAGTAATAGGCTCTGATGAAAGATTTATTTCTTTAGAGCCTTTAAATTTAGTATTAGAAAAAGCAGCCACACCATTTTCTTGACCTTCATAAACATTAGCATACAACATAAATGTTGACATTAACGCAAATATAAAAATCAGTAATACTTTCATTTTCTTATCTCTTTATAAAATTATTACTATTCTTTAATATTGCCAAAGCCTGATCATAATCACAATCATTTAATATCATTACTATAGCTATTTTAACTGACTTGTTTGCTTTTATATAAAATGCTTCTGCTGTAGCATAATCAATGCCAGTAGCTTCACAAATTATTAACTTTGCTCTTTCGACTAACTTTTCATTAGTTGGTTTAACATCTATCATAAGGTTTTGATAAACCTTACCTATAGACACCATGGATAAGGTAGAAATCATATTTAAAATTAATTTTTGAGTTGTTCCAGCTTTTAACCTAGTTGAGCCTGTTAAAATTTCCGGACCTGGTACTGCTTCTATACTATAATTTGCATACTCTGAGATCTTTGCTTTTTTCGTGCAACTAACCGCTACAGTTTCAGCTTTGACTAGCTTTGCATACTCAAGTGCTCCTATAACATAGGGGGTCCTACCACTAGCTGCAATTCCTACAACCATGTCATTTTCACTTAAACCTATTTTCTTTAAATCTTGGTAAGCCAATTGCGGATCATCTTCAGCTCCTTCTTGAGCTTTGATAAAAGCTTTCTCACCACCAGCTATAATTCCGACGATCGTATTATAGTCCACACTAAACGTTGGTGGACACTCAACTGCATCTAAAATACCTAGCCGACCACTTGTACCCGCTCCAACATATATAATCCTACCGTTATTTTTAAGCACTTGAGAGCTTCGGGTAATAACTTGGACTATGTTGTTATGTTGCTCTCTTAAAGCTTCGATAATGTTATACTCCTCATTTATCATCAAAGTTACTGCATCTGAAATAGACATTGTATTTAGATTAAAACTTTTTGGATTTCTCAGCTCAGTATTTATATCCTTTAATATACTCATAATGTTATCTGCTTAACTACTCCTAATGGATAAAAATATTTACTGTCTAAATATACAGGAGCCGGTATAGGTTCTTCTCCAGAACTATCACCTTGATCTTGTTGTTTACTCGGTTGCCTGCTTTTAATATCTATTCTATTATCCTTACTTTTTTCAAATCTATCTTCAATTTCATTTTTGTCTTTTGGCTCAGGCTTATCCCCTAGTTCATCACGTATTTCTTGAACCTTAGCATCTAAAGCTTTAGGTTGTATATAAATCTTATTAATAGTGTTCTTGACAGCCTCTAAATCAGCTAAGATTTGTGGCTCTTCACCGCTTAAATCTATTTCCTGTAAAATCTCTAAGTTTTCGTCCATCTGCATTACTTTTGTTTTAGTAAAAACAAATAAATAACCAAATTTAGCAATAATCTGCTCTACAATATCTTTATTCTGTTCATTGTTATCATCTTTGGATAAGAAAAGTTTAAAAACATCGTCTTCTTCATCTTGCGTTTTGAGTTCCTTTTCTAGACCATTAGTTCCAAAATCTAGGGATATAAAACTACCTAAACCTTTTTTGTACTCATAGCGATGTACTTTATCTGGCTCAAAAGTTACTATAAATAACGAATTGTCTGATTTAGAAATAATAACAGGCTTACCAAAGCTTTCTCCATCTATGTAAGTATCTAGACTTTTACCAACTCTATGATCACCATTATAGTTAAAATCACTTATACCCGTAAGATTTTTACTTTGGTTATTTGGATGAAATATAAAAGCCATTTTTGCATCAAGGTTATTAGCAAAATCCGGTACTAAAAGTTTTACATTTTCTTCTTTAAGGTTAGCTTTTAAATTTAAGCTGTCACCTAGTTTAAGGCTATATTGATTATTAGTAGTTGAATAAGTTGAATAATAAACTTCTAACACTTCTTGATTACCCTTCTTTTGATCAGCTTTTCTTGCTAAAAGTATTTGGGGAGGAGCATCGCTATCCTCAAAATACCATGCTGCATCAAAGATATTTTCTCTAACAAACGATGCTCCTGACGAACCACCTTTTGAATCTCCAGAAATAACTGGCTGCCACTTACCTATCTCATCACCTAATGCTTTTGTATCTGCTTCTAAACCTTCAACATTATCAGCTAGTAAATCTTCAAGAGCAACACTAGTTGTAAAAAGCTTGTTTATATCATACATCAGTAGCACTAACTGCCATTGTCCATTTTCAAGATTCCAACCAACCTTAATTTTATAGTCTGTACCCATACCTTGTGGAATTGGCACACCAATTTTTGCTTTATTTATAAATATATTTATCTGTTTATTTTGTTTTTCAATAAAGCCAATAAAGCCTTTAGGCGCATCTTTTAATCGCCCATCGATTGTTAAACGATAATTTCTTGCTTGATAATCTGTCATCGCAGCAATGTCTATCATTGGTACATTAATAGGCACGTAATCAGTATTATAATTTTTATAAATATTAGCCGATGGAACGTTATAAATAATTTTTTTGGCTAAATCAACTTTTGAACCATCATTATATGCTTTATATGTAGATTTAAAACTACTATATTGCTGCGCTTGGAATAATTCAGCGTTACTATTTTTTGGAAAAAATGTTGAAATATCATCTTCATCTACTGTTATTTTAAAGGTACTATTACCTATTTTAAGCTCACTTGGTTTAGAAAAGTCAATATCATCCTTAGCACTTGCTATATATGTTTCCCCAATTACCTTTTCATTGCTATTTTTTATAATACTTTTGGTAGTAAGTAAACCCATTTTAAAAGAGTATAAAAGCGCGGTAAGCATCACCATAATCACAAAAGAGAATATCAATGCCATAAGTAATACAGATCCTGAATTATTATTACTTTTTATCCTCTTAAACATTAAACTAATCTCTTTATGTGTTTTTTAACAAAAATATCTTACTAAAAATATCATCCGCAACTTTAAAAGATATTCTCAAAGCCGCGACTGAATCGCTTTTAACACTAATAGGCTGTGTTGCTATTTGCTTCCAGTTAAGGTTAGCACTGCCTTGACTAATATCTGCGTTTAAAACATACTCAATCTTTAGGTTACTGACATCATTTATCAACTCATAAATCTCAGAATCATTAGCATTTTGTTTCACATACTCGTACAATGAATAAATTTTATTACCCTGTTTATCTTTTTGACCAGAATCTGCCACAAAAAATATTTCTAAAATATATTTACCAACATAGTCACCCACTTTAAACTTATCCTCAACACGTGAATAAGTTGATACAAAATCACCTGTAACAGCCATAGTCTTTACTAAATCACACTCAAAAACATTACACAAAACCAAATAATCATCCATAGAAATATCTTTTTCTGGTACAACTTCTTTTTGAAACTCGTTTACCTTGAAAATATTATTTGATGAGTTAGTTTTTAAAGTTGAACTTAAGCTGGCACGCTGGATAGCTATATAATCTGTATTTGGTTGAATACAGTTAATACTGTTTTGCTGACTGAAATATTTTTCAGTTTTTACTTTCTCATCACAGGATTCTGGATCTAAACTCAAAATTTCAGGTAGACCTTGAACTTTACTTATAGGGCTTTTTCCTATAGTTAAAATTCCAAATTTCCCGAAGATATCACCAGAACTATCCCCTGAGTTATCCACAAGCTCTTGATACATATCGCCATACTTTGTAGCAAAGCCTGCTTGTGAAATAGCGTTGTAGAAAATCTGTTTCGTTATAAGCTGTTTAGAATTGGTCTGGTGTTTACTATTAAGCTTATTGTATTGATTTTTCATGTCTATATAGACATTTATTGCCATCGCCATAACTATAGCTGCTATAACCATTGAAACCATTAGCTCTGGCAAGGTAAATCCAGCGATTTCTTTACTGTTCTTCGCCATCATTTTGCTTTATTTCTCTTTGTATAATCTTGACTCTATCTGCTACACCAAGCTTATCATCAAATGCAGCTATGTTTACCACCTTATATATAATTTCAACATCATTAGCTTTAGCTTTTTTGGCCTCATAATCAGCTCTTTTAGCCATCTCTTTTATATCTTCTATTCCCAAAATTTTAAATCTATTCACAGGCTTTTCCTGCCCTAAAGACATAGCATTATTGCTTTGCTCTGCTACAACTGTTTTTTTAAATTTAATACCGTCTTTAGTTGCTGAATCATCAAAAACACCTGTTAGTCTATATACACTAACACGATCATCTAAAACACTTGATATCTCATTGCGTCTATTATCTAACGTAATACTTACTAGAACACTATTTAACAGTAAAAAACCTGAAGAAAGAACAAACAGCAAAATTAATGCTGCCAACATTGCTTCGACTATACCAAGGCCTGCTTGTGACTCTTTTTTATACAAAATTTTCCTAACCTAAATCAAAATAAAAATAGATAAGAATTAAGCTTCTTTAAACTTCCCAAAAGACATTAATTTATCATACCTTTGTAAGTTGCGTTCTTCTACTGACATTTGGCATAAATCTTTTAACTCTTTAGTTAATGCATTTTTGATATTTTCAGCTGTAGTTACGAAGTCTCTGTGAGCACCGCCTAACGGTTCAGGGATTACTTCATCAACTATGTTTAACTCTTTCAACCTCCCTGAAGTTATATTCATCATTTGAGTAACTTCAGATGCTTTTTCCGCAGTTTTATGCAGAATTGAAGCACATCCTTCTGGGGAAATAGTAGCAAAATAGCTATATTGAAGCATCAAAAGTTTATCTCCCACACCAATTCCTAGTGCCCCGCCAGAACAACCTTCACCTATCACCGTACAAACTATAGGAACCTTAAGTGCACTCATCTCAAAAAGGTTTCTCGCAATAGCTTCACTCTGGCCACGCTCTTCTGCTTTAATACCTGGATAAGCTCCTGGGGTATCAATAAACGTAACCACAGGCATATTAAACTTTTCAGCTAATTTCATAAGCCTTAAAGCTTTTCGATATCCTTCTGGATGCATCATGCCAAAGTTATGTTTTATTTTGCTTTTTGTGTCACGACCTTTTTCTTGACCTATAACCATAATAGGACGATTATTGAGTTTCGCTAATCCCCCTATAACAGCTAAATCATCACCAAAAGCTCTATCACCATGAAGCTCCTGGAAATCAGTAAAAACTAGGGGTAATAAGTCTTTGAAGTATGGTCTATTTGGATGTCTTGATAACTGTACTACCTGCCAGTCAGTAAGTTTTGAATAAGTCGACTCCATTAATTCTAGTCTTTTTTTGTTTAGTTTTTTTAATTCTGCTTCCGTTTTTTCATCATCAAAAATATGAGAAAGCGAAGTAATTTTATCTTCTATTTCCTTAATTTTTGCCTCAAAATCCAAGTAATTCATCCTAGGTTCCCTACGTGTGCTTACAATTCTTAAAATAAGTTACCAAATATGATAAATTATTTTCGCAAAATAAAAAACAACTATGTATGATTTTGTTAGTTTGCTATGTCATAGATGTATTATATAATCAATGTTTAACTAATCACAATTTTAAGCTAGTTTAGGTATGTCTAATCACACACCGATGATACAGCAGTATCTAAAGATAAAATCACAATACCCAAATATACTACTTTTTTACCGTATGGGGGATTTTTACGAATTATTCTTTGAGGATGCTAAAGAAGCTGCCAATTTACTTGATATAACCTTAACAGCTCGTGGCAAGTCCAGTGGAGAGCCTATTCCAATGGCTGGAGTACCGTATCACGCAGCTGAAGGCTACATTGCTAAAATTATTAAAAAAGGCTTATCTGTGGCCATATGTGAGCAAATAGGTGACCCTGCTACATCAAAAGGTCCTGTTGAGCGTCAAGTTACTCGCATTATCACCCCTGCTACAGTTTCTGAAGAAGCTTTTTTAGATACAAATCAAGACAGTTTACTACTTAGTATTTTTGTTAAAAATGACAAATACTACTTAGCTTATACAAGCTATACTCAAGGAAAGGTTTATTTACTTAAAACTATCAATAATTTACCAGAATTAAAAAATGAGGTGCTTCGACTTTCTCCTAAAGAAATTATAACTAACTGTAATAATCTTGCTGTAGAGAGCTTTTTTAAAGTCCCAATAAAACACCTTGAAGAGTGGTACTACAGTAGTTATCAAGCAAAGAAACAAATCAATAACACTTTGGATATTTCTCTAGCTACAACTGTGTTACAAAATAATAAGAGTGAACAATTGATAGCTATAGGCTCGATATTAGCTTATTTAACAGATATTTTAAAACAATCTCCTAAACATATTACAGATATTAGTTTTGAAAAAGACATCCAGATACTTAAGATAGATGTAAACAGTCGCAATAATCTTGAAATAGATAACAATTCAAAATCTAGTCTAATAAGTATAATTGATAATTGTAAAACTAGTTTAGGTAGTCGTTTAATTAAAAGGTATTTTAAAAATCCAATCAAGAACCTTGATAAAATAGCAATTCGTCATAATGTAATCAACGCATTAAAAGATAAACAAAGTTTTTTGAAGATCCAAGAGACTCTTAGATACATTAGTGACATAGAAAGAATAATTTCACGAGTTGCTTTAAATACAGTTAAACCAAAAGATTTGGTTTCATTACAAAGTACTTTAGAAGAAATACCTAAACTGAAAAAATTATTAGAAGAAATATCTTCTCAAGATATAAACAATATAAACCAAAATATTTACCAGCTTGATGATCTAGCAGAGCTTCTTAAAAAAGCTATTATAGAAAATCCTCCAGCAACCATCCGTGATGGTGGAGTTATTAAAGAAGGTTTTGATCCTGAGCTTGATGAGTTAAAAGGCATTAAAGATAATTCTTACGATTTTTTACTAAAATTTGAACAACTCCAAAAACAAAAAACTGGGATTAGCAATCTCAAAGTTGGTTATAATCGTGTCCATGGCTACTATATTGAGCTTTCCAAACAATATGCTGATAAAGTTCCTCTTGAATACGTAAGACGACAAACTCTTAAAACAAGTGAACGTTATATAACTGATGAACTTAAAGACTTTGAAAACAAAATCTTATCGTCTAAAGAAAAAGCTTTAGCTAGAGAAAAGCTAATCTACGAAAATTTATTACAACAAGTGCTTAAATATTATAGCCAAATCCAAAAATCAGCAGAAAGCATTGCCAAAATAGATGTTCTAGCTAATTTTGCAGAACGCGCAGTCAAGCTTAATCTAGTTCAACCAAGCTTTAATAGTTCTGAAAAACTTAAGCTTAAGGATGTTCGTCACCTTGCTATAGAGCAAAATATAGATGAGCCGTTTATACCTAATGATACTTTTCTAGGCAAAGATACTCATACTTTAGAAATTATAACAGGTCCAAATATGGGTGGTAAATCAACTTACATGCGTCAAGTGGCTCAGTTGATTTTTCTAGCACATATTGGTTCATTTGTACCAGCAAGTTCTGCAGATATTTGTGATATAGATACCATTTATACTAGAATCGGTGCTTCTGATGATATATCAAGTGGTAGATCAACTTTTATGGTTGAAATGACAGAAACTGCTTATATCCTTAATAATGCCACTGATAAGTCTTTAGTAATTATGGATGAGATAGGTAGAGGTACTAGCACGTTTGATGGCTTATCATTAGCAGAAGCTTGCGCTGAAAAGTTTGCTAAAATAGGAGCATTCACACTATTTGCTACACACTATTTTGAGCTTACAGAATTGGTTAATAAATATACTAATATTAAAAATATTCATTTTGAAGCTAAAGAGTACAAAGACAATATTTACTTTATGCATAAAGCTATAGCAGGTGCTGCTAAAAAGTCTTATGGAATCCAAGTTGCAAAACTAGCTGGTATACCAACCGATGTTTTAGAATCAGCAACTAAAAACCTCCAAAAGCTAGAAAATAAAAGCACTTTAATCGATACTCAACCAACTCAACAAGCTACTTTAGAATTATTTTCACCACAAGAAAGCTTGTTACAAGCAAAATTGAGTAAACTTGAGGTTAATAGTATCACTCCTCTAGAAGCTTTAAATATTTTATTTGAATTAAAAAAACTCTCTTATTTATAGAAAAACTATAAAAAAATACGCGATTAAGAAGTAAACGTCAAAAAATTAAGAGGTATAAATTTATATGCATCAAAATGTTTGTCTTAACTGCGGTGACATAATCTTAAAGGAAATACATGAATGTTGCCAAAATAAGGAGCAACTTACGGCAACATACTTACAAGATATTCGTTTCTCAAAAATGTCTAAAAATATCGCTTTTTTTGTTCTTGGAGCACCTGGTAATGGTAAAAGTGGTATTACAGCATATATCGAAAGATCGATGAATGTATTAAAAGCTCATTCTAAATCTATATCGCACTTAAAAAATCAATTCAATAAATACTATTTACAGTTAGATGCTTATTTAGAAAAAGTTAATGAAGCAAATAAACAACATAAAAATCTATTGGTTGACTGCCGTGGAAATAATTATAGACTTGTGTATGAACTTGTTAAACACTGTAAATCATTAAAATATTCAACTATCTTAATGTCTCCAGTTGTCTTATTTCCTGATCAGTTATTTAGACGAATTAGCGAACGATCAATCAAAGAAGGTCGAGCAGATACTGATTTTAATATTGCAATGCAAAATTATACTTATGGAATAAGATTCCAGACATGGATGCATTTATTTGACCAAGCGTATTTATTTAACAATAGTGATGGAACTAGCCACAAATATCCTCTTCTTGCTTATTGTCAGTCTAACCGAGCCCCTAAAGTTTTTGATAAAGAAAATTTTAAAATATTTGTCGAAGATCGTTATCTATTATTTTATGAATATTGGAACACACTACAAAATGACAGTGAAACTCACAACATAGAGAATTAAAACAACTATTTTATTATAACTAAACCACCCATACAGCTATTAATCTAGGCTAGTTTTAAGGAAAAACCATCAATTACTAGTAATTTAGTTATACAATTACTTCTAATTTGTTATAATTTTTTAAAACTACATTTATAATATTTTAGGTGAAAAATATGCAAACTGATAAAAACCAACCTTCTTTTTTAATTCAAAAGGTATATACAAAGGATGTCTCATTTGAAACTATAAACTCCCCAATAAGTTTTAAAGAACAATGGGCTCCAACTTCAGATTTTAATATAGATATAAATACAAAAAAGATAAATACTGAAAATTTTGAATTAGACCTAACAATTACAATAACCACAAAAAATAATAATAACAATGTATATATTGTAGAAGTGACTCAATCTGGACTTTTTACAATTACAAATATGCCTGAGGAACAAATAGAATCAGTACTTAACACTTATTGTGCTAATACTTTGTTTCCTTATGCTAAAAGGGTCATTGACTCATCTGTCACAAAAGGTGGTTTTTTACCTCTTAATCTAGTTCCAATAAACTTTGATGCAATCTATTTACAAAAAAAATCTCAGCAACCAAAACACTAAAAAAAGAGTAGCAAATGGATAATTCACAAAATAGCTTAATTAAAATTTTAGGCTCGATAATGATAATAGTCGGCACCATGATAGGTGGAGGAATATTAGCTTTACCAATAATTACAGCTAAGCTTGGTTTTGTGATAGGCTCGATATTAATTATTGTCATTTGGAGTATCATGACATACACAGCTATAGTAATTTCCGATATTTCTTGCTCTATGCCATACGGAAGTAGCTTTAAAACTATAGCCCAAAGATACCTTGGTCAAACTGGTGGTATAGTAGCAAGTATAGCTTTTTTAGTACTTATGTATTTTATTAGTACTGCATATATTTCCGCTGCAGCTTCTTCACTATCAACCACCTTCCCTATGCTAAGCCAAAAACTATCAGCTTTAATTTTTGTAATCATATTTGGTAGCATAGTTGTTTTAGGAACTCGCTTTGTAGATTATGCCAATAGATTTTTCATAGTTTTAAAGATTTTAGTTTTAGTCATATTATGTGTGGTTTTCAATAAATACATAGAATTGCCAAACTTACTTGAATCACCTGTTGATCTTGGTATATCTCTTGTGATTGCGATACCTGTTTTTACTACATCATTTACTTCACATATCATTGTACCTGCACTTTCTGACTACCTAGCAAAAAATACAAAAGATATGAAAAGAGTAATTATTATAGGAAGTATAATCCCATTATTTCTTTATATAACTTGGGTAATTACCATATTAGGAGTTCTTCCTTTACATGGACCTATAAGCTTTATGACTTCTATATTTAGTCATATACCAGTTACCCAAGCGAATATTGGTGACATATTGACTACTCTAGGGCATAAAATTAAAACACCTGTTACAGATATCGTTTTACATATATTTACTTATGTGGCAATTATGACTTCTTTCTTAAGTGTTAACTTATCACTTTTTCACTTTAATATAGATACTTATAAACTATATAAAACCAAAAGAATTATAAGCTACTCTATTGCAACGGTACTAACTTTTGGTATACCTTTGATTATAAACCAACTTAACCCAAATATCTTTATATATGCCATGACTTGTGTTGGACTTTCTATAGCGATATTGCTTATGGTCATGCCTGCCTTAATGGCATTTAAAATAAATAAGCTTAAAGAAAGCTTTAACTATAAGATTTCTAGCTATAAAAGTTTATGGCTAGTATCTATAGTAAGCGGTGTAATTGTTGTACTGTGTGTTATCGCTTAAAATGTTACTTAACCTAAATTCTACTCTTATAAATAATTTTCTTGATAATATCCTATATCATAAAAGCTACTCTAAAGAGACTATTGGTAACTATAAAAGAGATTTATACCAGTTAAGTGATTTTATTGGGAATACAGATATTACTAAGCTAAAATCTCAAGATATACTTGGTTGGATAAAAAAATTACATTCTCAAGGAGCATCTCCAAAAACATTACAAAGGAAGCTTAGCTCAACAAGAAGTTTTTTTAACTTTCTAATTAACAGTGAAATAATTAACACAAATCCAGCTAGCAACATTAAAGCCCCAAAAGGCTCTAAAAAACTGCCAAAAGCTTTAAATATAGATGAATTAGCATATTTACTTGGTATCACTCCTTGCAGTGATATTGAAGCTCGTGACATAGCTAGCTTTGATTTACTTTATAGCTGCGGAATCAGACTTAGCGAGCTTTCAGCTATACAGCTAAAAGACATAAGTATGTCCCAGTGCAGTGTACGTGTAACTGGTAAAGGCAATAAACAACGTATAGTATACTTTGGTGAAAAAACAACTAATAGCTTAAAAAGGTGGTTAAGCATTCGTGAAAAATACAAACCCCAAACTGAACATTTATTTATCTCCCGTGACGGCAAGCAACTTACAAATAGATCTATCCAGAAACGGCTAGAATTATTTGCACGAAAGTACGCCTCTCGACATATTCACCCACATATGCTTAGACACTCTTTTGCAAGTCATGTTCTTGACTCTTCAAAAGATTTACTTGCTGTAAAAGACCTGTTAGGCCATGTTGATATTTCTAGTACCCAAATTTATACTCATCTTAACTTTCAACAATTAGCTAATGTTTTTGACAAGGCACATCCAAGAGCTAAGAAAAAATAATTTATGATTACTATTAATGTTTTTGATAAAAATATAATTGATCAAATAAAAGGTTTAAATTTACGGTTTGATTTTTCAATTTGCAAAGAAGACAAATATCTTTTTTACGAAAATGGTTTTTTAAAGTTATACAATAAAAATAAAGAACTTTATATAGACTTTAACAGTAATGATATTTTAAATAGAATAAACCCTCAAGCTAAAAAGTGTAGTGTAGTACAAGCTGTAGAAGGTAGAAACAAATCCAAATTACATATACTTGACACCACAGCTGGTCTTGGTAGAGATTTTTTTACACTTGCTGCTAGAGGACATAAAGTTACAGCTATCGAAAAAGATCCTTATATTTTTTTACTACTTAGCGACTCTATAAAAAGAGCAAAAGATATACCAACTTTAGAACTTATTACAAAAAATATCACATTAATTTATGATAATAGCTGTGATTACATATCAAGCACTAATGAGTTTTTTGATTGCGTATATATAGATCCTATGTTTCCACCACGTAAAAAAAGTGCTAAGGTAAAATTAGATATGCAATCCCTTCACGAGTTATTACAAAACAATGAAAATAGCAATAAATCACTTTTTGATAATGCTTACTCGAGTGCAAAAGCTAAAAAAATTGTTGTTAAAAGACCTATTAATGGCTCTTTTTTATCTGATAGAAAACCAACATCTCAACTAAAAGGAAAGACTAACCGTTTTGATATTTATTGCTTGTGACGTTCTAAATACTTCTCTTTACACGCGTATAAACACTAACCAATATAATTCCAGCTACAAACAAAAATATTGCTGAAAACCAATAGTAAATGGCGAAATCTTTAATATATTGTGGCGGAGCTTTTGAAGCTACTAGTGCCGAATTTGCATAATATAGAGCATAGCTTATAAAAACTGCTGCGACGATTATTAGCCCTTGGGGAATTCTATATACTAATAAAGCTCCCCCTATGACAAACAGCATATAGCAAAAATACTCAAAGCCAAATAAAAACTCATAAGTCAAAATAGCGGGATTTATAAAGGCATAAACTAACCAAATCCATATTATAATCATAATCGCACTAGTTAATAAAGCTAAAACTAGCCTATTTCCTTGTAACTTTGTATAGCTTGGCTCTAAAATCCAAACTATTGTTGCTAAAACAACTACACATAGCTGCATGGATAAATATGTAAAAGAAAGAAACATACTATACTTACCATATAGAAAAAGCTTAGTTAACAAAGCGAGAACTACCGCCAACCAAGCGAATCTGTTTTTCCTATAAAGTAGAAATGCAAATATAAGGAAGCAAAAATTACCAATACTATCGTATATAATATCATTTAAAGTGACCATTCTAATTGTTAGATTATTTACTATTTTAAATATTATCTCATAATTTAAGTCTATAGTTTAATTTTAAGCTTTTGCTTACGCTATATTTTAGCTATACTTGGCATATAACTACTATTTTTTTGAAGATTATCAACTAGAGATGCATAATTTAAATAAGATATTTATGAGTTTCATAATCATTGCTCTGACTAATATACTAGCTCAAGCAGAAACTGAAGTTTACTCATGGAGAGCTGAAAATGGAAACCTTGTTTTTTCTGAAACTAAACCACCTGAAGACGTTGAGTATAAAATCATAAATGTAGGCAGCCCTACAGTTGTTGATACAAACTCACCCGAGGAGTCTGAAAGCAGCGACGTCGTTAAGATTAAACAAGACGATATACAAAAATTAGATGACTCACAACTTGCTAAAAAGAATAAACAAGTTCTTAAAAAGAATCAAAATGATTTAGATATACAAGTAACATCACCAGATAATGACGCAAATATATTTACAAAAGAAGAATACATACCTATAAAAACAAATCCTGCTCTTACAGCTAATGATAAACCTGTGTTTACAATTAATGGTAACGTTATAGCAGCAAGTTTTGAAGATGGAACTTGGCAAATTCCTAGACCCACCCCAGGAAAAAATGAACTTATTATATCTGGCCATACAGCTGATGGCAAAAATATCAACCAAGCTAATATTTCTGTTTTCTACATCAAAAATGGTTGGTTACAGCAATCTAAAAATACCGGAAACTTACAAACAAACAGTAAATCATAAAAATTAAATTATTTAAATTTATTCCCATCTAACTTCTATAAACTTATCTTGATTTTTTTCTTTTAAATGTTTCAAGTTAGGGCATTTAATCGTATGTACTACAACTCCTTTGGATACACTCATATACCCTTCGATTCTATCGGGATATATAGGTTGACAACATCTTGCAAACTCATATTTCATACCGTCAAAACCTGAAACTAGAACTTTCATAAGCTCTGGTTTCTGTAGAGGGCTTTTTTTAGTTTGCTGCCTTTTTATTAGCTTCTCTTGGGCAGAGTAAGTATCAATTATGTAGTTAACTATACTTTTTATACGTACACTACCATTTTCAATAGCTGCAAATAAGCTATCTGCCATCTGCATATTAAATTTATTAGCAACCTCACCGAAATCTACTTCCTTAAGGTCATAACCTTTAAGCTCTTTTAAAATCCTTTCTTTACCGAGGGCTACGTTATCTTCTTTGTTTTGTTCATTGAACCACTTTACAACTCTTGATCTATTGCGGGCTGAAGTTAAATATCCTAAATTTTCAGACGCCCAATCTTTACTAGGATTTGGTTCTTTTTGAGTTAGTATCTCTACTTGATCTCCTGTAGTGAGCTTAGTAGTTAAAGGTACAATTTTACCATTTAACTTAGCTCCTTTTGTACGATGTCCCACCATAGTGTGTACAGAGTATGCAAAGTCTAACACTGTTGAGCCTTCTGCAAGATCAATAAGCTCATTAGCTGGAGTAAATACATACAGTCGTTTAGTTAATTCTTTAGACACCCTACTATAGTCATTAATTTCTTTCTCCCACTCAAGAAGTGATCTCAACCAAGCAACTCTTGCCTCGTAAGAAGCATCAAACTTAACACCTTCTTTATAACGCCAGTGTGCTGCAAATCCAAGCTCAGACTCCTCGTGCATTTTATGAGTTCTAATTTGTATTTCAAGATTTTGACCATGGGCTTTAACAACAGTATGTATAGATTTATATCCATTAGACTTCGGGCTTGCTATATAGTCACTAAACTCTTCCGGTATAGGGCAATATAGATTATTCACTTCTGCTAAAACTTTATAACATTCATCAACATTATTTGCTACAACCCTAATCGCTGTAATATCAAAAAGCTCATCTATATCTTTATAGTTTTTGTTTTTTAGCTTTTTATATATGCTGTATATATGTTTAACTCTACCTTGCACACCAGCATGTAAGTTATATTTTTTTAATATAGCTTTTAACTCTTCTATAACCTTATGTAAAAACTCCTCTCTCTGTTTACGAGTAGCTCCTAGGCTTTCAGCAATCTTTTTATACTGTTGACGCTCTAGAAAAAAAAATGCTCTATCTTCTAATTCCCACTTTATAGCACTCAAGCCTAATCGATTTGCTAATGGTGCATATATATCTAAAGTTTCTCTAGCTATAACTTGCTGGGTTTTATGGTTTAAAGATTTTAAGTGCCTAATAGTACACAATTTATCAACTATCTTCACTAAAACTATTCTGACATCTTCTATAATAGTCAAAAGCATCTTTCTAAATGTATCTATTTGCTCAAGAGATATCCTATCTGAACGATACATCCTAATAGCAGACATCTTACGTGTGCCTTGTAATATTTTTAACACAGTATGGTTACAGGTCTCTACTATTTCTTCATCGCTGACATCGCCAAAATTGTATAACTCATAAAGAATACCTGCAGCAACCGAATCTTCATCTGCTCGGATTTTAAAAAGTATATAAGCAATCTCTATAGCATATAAAAATGAACTAATACCTGTTGGATGGCGTACTAAATCTGCACTTTTTATTTTTAGTAATTCTAATGCTGAACTTATAAGCTCAAACTTATCATCAGAATAAAAGCTTTTTAATTCTGTAATCAAAGCTTGATCGTTTATCTGACCATCACTATCAAGCAATTTCGAATCAATGACTTGCATAAATATCCATTCTTTATAAAAAAATACAAAGTTAATCTATAAGCCGGGTTCTGTAATAAGCAGCCATTTATCTAGGCTTGCTGTCACCAACAAGCTCAAGCGACCTACCCTGCTACAGTGCGAGCAACACTATTGTAGCACTATTTGGTCTTGCTTTAGATGGGGTTTACAATGCCATTGAGTGTTACCACCAATGCGGTGTGCTCTTACCACACCTTTTCACCCTTACCTTTTTAACAAGGCGGTATATTTTCTGTTGCACTTTCCGTAGGCTCACACCTCCCAGATGTTATCTGGCATCTTGCTCTATAAAGCCCGGACTTTCCTCATCTAACCACTAAAGCTATCTTATATAAATCTAGCTATATTTAATAGCCACATGTAATAATGAAACACTTTATTGGTCAGACGCGACTGCCCGATCAACTTTGTAATCTTTTAACCTTGCCTAAGCTTAGCTAATTCAATCATGGTATTAGATTTTACAGAATTATATTCTTCCTGCAAAGTAACTATCTTGGCATTATAAGCTTTTTTTATTTTTATAAGCTCAGTTCCAAGTTCCATTCTATCATTATTTAGCTTTTCCCTATAATCATTATACTGTTCTTGTAACTGAATTCTATCGTATCTAACAGCCTGAATAAGCTTAAACAACTCTACTATATCCTTTGGATATTCATTTAGCTTATTAATACTAAAGCCTTCTTCGGCTCTATAATTGTAATCATCAGATTGGTTTATTATATCAAAATTTGGTTTCTTTATGAGCATGTAATGACTTAAATTTAATAAAAACTATATGTGTGCCAATCTGCCAAAAGCTACTAATAATTGCAATGCAATAGTAGCTATTCCAGATAGTAATATCATAACAAGGTACAGCTTACTTAGCAAGTGGTTTCTGGATTCTCTATTTCTAAGTATCCAAACCATAATAGCAGGCTGAATAACCAGTAAAAAAGCCACAAAAATACTTGCATAACCTAAAGCAGCTATAAAACTATTAACAAAGTATATTGCAAAAATTAAAGGAGGAACTAACGTTATGATCACAGCTAAGAGTTTTTGTAATTTTTTCGAAGTATCTAACTTATATAAATCCTTATTAAAAGAAAACAACGCCAGTGCAACCCCTAAGAATGAAGTTATAGTAGCAAAATTCTCAAAAAGCTGAATAAATAACAATGGTTTAGTTTGTCCTAATCCTTTATATGCTTGTGTTAGTGTTTGAGCTTTACTACTTAGATCAATAAAGCCATTAGTACCATATAAATTAACTGTACCTAAGGTGGCAATAACCCAAACCATATATACCAACAAAGGTGTTAAAGCACCTATTGCTACTGTTTTTTTGAATACTTTATCATTACCAAAGTAGTTCCGAATAGAAGGAATAACTATATGAAAACCAAAAGATGTGACTAATATTGGAATAGCAAACCAAGCGTACTCAATGCCCAAAGCTTTGTTTTCTAACAAAGAACTTTTGATTTCAGGAGCAACAAAGACTACAAATAGTACAAATGCTAGAATTTTCAAACTCAAAAACAACTCATTAACTCTAAAAACTACTCGTATACCCTTGAATATAAAAAAACCAAATACCACACAGAATACGAACTTTGCAACGTTACTATCAGTTATTCCACATAAGCTAAATACATAAGTTTGAAAAAGTTGTCCTCCCATAAATATATAAGCTGTTAGTAGAGAATATAACAATAATAAATAAAACAGAAAATTTAATGTTCTACCAAACTTTCCTAGTAGGTTGTAGGTAATAGAATCCATATCTGTACCTAAAGGCTGCGAAGTATTAGCCTCAACCATAAGCATAGCTGTAGCAAACATGATAATCCAAACTAAAAACAGCAACACTATAGCATACTTAAAACCAACAGCTGCCACAGCAAATGGTATACCAAGCATTCCTGCGCCAACTGCTGTACCAGCTATTATAGCTATTGCGCCTAACTGTTTTACGATAGAAACTTCTTTCATGATTATCCCAAACGCTATCCAAACGTCAAATTATAACAACAAATAAGGGGCTGTTGCAAGCTGGAATTAGATGGGTGGTAACAAGGCAAAAATATTCGAAAAAGCGCAGTTTACTCTTAGTAAATGAGCATTTGGAGAATATTTTTAACACAGTTAGAAACATATAATTTTAGTTTGCAACAGTCCCAATAACTAATATCTCTAATAAAATCCCACTATAAAACTTGATTTACAAGTTAAAACCTAACATAACCAAACCAAATGTAAATATAAATAAGTAACAAATTAAATTAAAGTACGTCTCAAGTGACTCTACCATTTTTGCCTTTGAGCCAGTTTTTGCAACGTTTTTTTGGTAAATTAATAAATGGTGAAAAAATATACGTTTCAACTATAGTTGGTGGCGCTTTGATACTTATCAGTTATTTTATAAATAGAAGCAGTCAATAATAAAAAGCAAGCAAAACGCTAATTTCTAGGATCAAAATCCATTTTTTCTTTCATTTGTAGGTAAAATTCTTTTTTATCTTCAGTATCTGCTAAAGGTAATTTAACATCATATACTATATAAAAATCACCTCCAGCAAGACCTTTGCCTTTTATACGCATTTTACGCCCAGATTGTGTACCCTCTGGTACCTTCATCCTTTTTTTACCAAAAGGGGTATCTATCTCTAAAGTTGTTCCAAGAGCTGCTTCCCATGGTGCTACACTAACGTGCTCATAGACATCATTGTTATCAATTTCATAATTTTTATGCGCAACCACTTCTATCTTTATATATAAGTCACCACTAGGAGCATTTATACCTTTTCCTTTAGCTCCTTTACCTTTTAATCTAAGCTTTTTGCCATTTCCTATAGCTTCAGGGATATTTACCTCTACAGTTTTGTGTTGCATAGTTGGCATTCCTTGAGCCCCAGCCTCTTGATAACTATAAGACACTGTTCGCTTACCACCTTTAATAGCCTCTTCAACGTTCAAGCGTAAAGATACTGTCATATCCTCACCTTTTACTGCTTTTGTTTGGCCACTACCAAAACCTCTTGGACCGCCACTTGCTCCACTAAACAGATCTCCAAAAATATCACCTAGATCCTCAAAGTTAAAACTTTGTGAACTTGAACTTGCTCCAGAAAATCCACTAAAGCCGCCTTGACCTCCAAAACCACCTTGTTGTACTTTGTCCCAATTCTCACCATAATTATCATACAGGGTTCTCTTTTCTTTATCTTTAAGAACTTCATACGCCTTTTGAATTTCTTTGAATTTTTCTTCAGCTCCAGCTTCTTTGTTTACATCTGGATGATATTTTTTAGCTAACCTTCTATATGCTTTTTTTAAATCAGCATCAGAGCAATCTCTACTTACACCTAATAATGAATAATAATCTGCCATTTAGCTTAAAACTCCCAACTGTCATTTATTCTATATATCTAATTATCTTATTCTAACAAAGTTATATATAAAAATGTTATACATATAGTCATTTCTATGTATATTTTATCTATAATCCAACTATGCTCATCCTACAGCTGCGAAGTATTACTACAAGCTCAGCAACTGCAAAGTAAAGCACTCAGCTACAACATGCTTTAACTAATTATAGACTCTTATATTTAATAATTGATCACACATATTTAACTTTATCTCCCTAAAGATAAGGACATTTCTGCTAAAAACAAGGAATATTGATTAAAGACTAAATTTCAACATACATTAAAGGCAAGCGAATAACAGGTATGTTCCCATATTTTACATTTTACACACAGCGATTTTTCATTTAATATATCTCTTAATTAACGCCACTATCGTCCAACTAAGACCTCTATGACTTTTATACCTAGCGATAGTAAAACAAATAAATTTTGCGTACAAAAAATAAGTACGCCTATTGGTATGACGCTTGCTATGGCAAATGATAACTACCTCTATTGGCTATCATTTATAAATGACTTGAAACAAGACTCTTTTGAAGATATACCAAAATATTATCATGAGAAAATATTGTTTCAAACAAATAATATTTTAGACAACCTAAAAAAAGAACTAGAAGCATATTTTAAAAGCCAACTAAAAAGTTTCAATATACCATTAAAACTAGTAGGTACTGACTTTCAAAAACAGGCCTGGCAAGAATTACTAAAAATCCCGTATGGTAAAACTATTAGTTATCTGGAACAAGCTCAAAATATCGATAAAGCTAAAGCTTATCGGGCTGTAGCAAATGCTAATGGAAAAAATCCTATATCTATAATAGTCCCTTGTCATAGGGTTATAAACGCTAATGGGAAGTTAGGCGGGTATACTGGAGGAATAGATAAAAAGGGGTTTTTACTTAATTGTGAAAGTAATTTTCCTTAAATTTTAGATGATACGTTTTCTATGCAACCATATCCAAACTAAAGGTATAGCTATAATTATTATATCTGCTATCACTAAAATTACCGTGTATTGAAAAACATTACTTACCCGAGAAAAAGCAGGCGGAAATAACCCTAATATAAAGCCTAGTATACACATCACTATCGCAACTACTGACATTGCTATAAGTAGCCAATTTGTATTTCGTTTGCCAACATAAAATACCCTATAAATACCTGGCTTAGTAAACCTAAGCCTGATAGCAGAGATAAATACCATAATCCACATAACTACAGTAAACTGCGATGTAATAGCCACCAGCAGAGCAAATGCTGCGTATACCGAAGGCATAATTAAAAAAGTTAAAGATAGAACCACAACAATAAGTACCTGAATCATTAACATATTAACTGGCATACCGAATCTGTTTTTTCCTGACATAATTTTTGGGAAAAATTTTTGCTCTGCTGCTGTTTGCATACCTCTAGCTGGACCTAAAATCCAGGTACTAAGAGCTGCTAACATTCCTACAGTTATCAACACTACTATTAAAGGTTTAGCATTTGCTAAACCAATAATATTTAACACTTGGGATATCCCTTGTATTAAACCATTTAATACATTTACGTCTTTTACAGGAATAATAATTGTTAAAGATATTGTGGCTAAAATAGTTAAAGATACTATAATTACAACCGCCATTAATATTGACCTAGGAATATTTTTTTCAGGGTTATTGATATTAGTCATATGAAAAGCAACCGATTGTATACCTGAGTAAGAAGAGAATGTCTTGACTAATAATGCATATGTACTTAAAGAAAAAACAGGCAATATCTCATTAAAGCCATAATACTCTAAATTGTTTTGTCCTGTTGCTAGAAAATATATCGCTCCAGCTATTAGTAAAACTCCAGGCACAATCATACCAAAAATAGCCCCGGTTATATTTAAGATAATAACTCTTTTAAATGGTAAACAATTAAACAAACTGATAACTATAAATACCGCTACCATAGCTAACCAAAAGGAAAAACTAGTCTGTGTATTTTCAGCAAACCCACGGAACCCTATGTAAGAAAAAGTAGCTATCAAAGCAGTAACTGAGCTAGGGAAGCCAACTACATTATTAAACCATTCCAACCACATAGCCAATACACCTGCCTTTTCACCAAGGCCTGCTTTAACCCAACTAAAGACACCTCCATTATTATGCGTAATCATACTACTAAGCTCAGCACATATAAGCGCTGTTGGTAGCAAAAATGTAATAGCAGCTACTAGATAAAAGAAAATGCTTTGAAGTCCTATAGTTGCCATATAAGCAATAGAACTTAAATTTATTATTGCGGAAATATTCAACATGGTAAGTGATAACGTTGAAATCTTTCTATTTAACTGCTGCATACTAACCCCTAAATAAAATATTCTTTAACTTTTGATCCTAGATTATAGTGATTATGTAATATCAACTATTTTGCAAAGATATTTTAAACGATAAATTGGTAACCTTTCATTTCTAATACTTAAAAATTTATTATAAAATGATACCAATTAACTCAACTTAGTTGTAGACTAGTTTGGTTTAAACAAAAAATACTAAAATAAGGTACAAAATTAAAAATATGTACCTTACGAAATGCTAAACAATAAGGAGAAGCATACATGCAAGCACAAGAATATATCGAAAAGATTATAGCTGAAGTTGAAAAGAAAGACTCTCATGAAAAAGAATTTATTCAAGCAGTCAAAGAGGTTCTTCATACTTTAAAACCAGCTTTGGAAAAAAATCCTAAATATATAGAAGAAAATATACTAGGTAGAATAGTAGAGCCAGAAAGGGGCGTTACTTTTAGAGTGCCTTGGGTCGATAGAAATGGTAATGTACAAGTAAATAGAGGTTATAGATACCAGTTTAACGGTGCTATTGGACCTTACAAAGGTGGTATTAGATTCCATCCAAGCGTTTACTCTGGAATTATTAAGTTCTTAGGCTTTGAACAAATTTTTAAAAATAGTCTTACTACTTTACCTCTAGGTGGCGGTAAAGGTGGTTCTGACTTTGATCCTAAGGATAAGACAGATACTGAAATTATGAATTTCTGTCAAAGCTTTATGACTGAATTACAAAGACATATTGGCCCTGATATTGATGTTCCAGCTGGTGATATTGGAGTTGGTGGAAAAGAAATTGGTTATATGTATGGCCAATATAGAAGAATTCGTGGCGCTTTTGAAAATGGTGTCTTAACTGGTAAGTCTCTAGAATCTGGCGGAAGCTTAATCCGCCCAGAAGCTACAGGATATGGTGCTGTTTTCTTTTTAGACGAAATGCTAAGACATGATGGTGTATCACTAAAAGGTAAAACAGTGGTTGTATCTGGTTATGGTAATGTGTCTTGGGGTGTATGTAAAAAACTTGACCAACTTGGGGCTAAAGCTGTTACAATTTCAGGTTCAAAAGGTTTTGTACATGATCCAGCTGGTATTATTGGAAATGAGAAGATCGAATTTTTATTAAAAATTCGTGAAGGTAAAGCTAGCATGCAAGATTACGCTGATAAGTTTGGCGCTACTTTCCACGCGGGCCAAAAACCTTGGGGAATCAACGCGGATATCGCTATTCCATGCGCAACTCAAAACGAAATCGGCGTTGAAGATGCTGAAAAACTTATCCAATCAGGTGTTAAATATATAGTTGAAGCTTCTAACATGCCAACAACAAACGAAGCTATAGAATACCTGATGAATGAAGGTATAATCCTTGCTCCTGGTAAAGCCGCTAACGCTGGTGGTGTTGCAACTTCTGGTTTAGAAATGTGCCAAAACTCTGCTAGAATTGCTTGGACAGCTGAAGAGGTAGAAACCAAGCTACAGCAGATTATGGCTAATATTTTTGACTCTTGCAGAATAGCGAGTGAAAAATATGGTCTTGGTTATAATCTAGTCGCTGGTGCTAACTTAGCAGGATTTGAAAAAGTAGCTGAAGCAATGATTCAACAAGGTAGATATTAATTTCTCACTCTTTTATACATTTCTTTTTCCTAAAAAAATTTCAAACAACTGGTATACTTACTAAATTTATTTAAGAGTATATATTTTTATTTTTTCTGATGTTAACACAACACAACAGTCACTATGATGTAATTATAATAGGCGCTGGAGCTGCTGGACTTATGTGTGCTATAGAAGCAGGCAAAAGACAACGTAAAGTTTTAGTTATAGATCATGCTAACAAAGTCGGTAAAAAGATTTTAATGTCTGGTGGCGGACGTTGTAATTTCACAAACTACAATGTTGCTCCTGATAGATATTTATCTGATAACCAACATTTTATGAAATCTGCTCTTAGCCGTTATACACAGTGGGATTTTATTAGTTTAGTTAGTGATTATAATATTCCTTACCATGAAAAAACTTTAGGACAACTTTTTTGTGATAATAAGGCTAAAGATATAGTAAATATGCTTCTAGCTGAATGTGATAAATATAATGTCAAGATAAAACTAGAAACTAAAATTAATAAAATTTACAAACAACAAACCTGTTTTAATGTGATAACAGAAACTTTGGATTATAGTTGTGAATCTCTAGTTATAGCAACTGGAGGCCTTTCAATACCAACTATGGGAGCCACTGGATTTGGTTATAAAATAGCAAAACAATTTGGACTAAAAGTAAACTCTCAAAGAGCTGGACTTGTGCCTTTTATTTTTAGCAAAGAAGATCAACAAAAGTTTGCAGAGCTAAAAGGCATCTCAATTTTCTGTAATGTCTCTAATGATAAAGCTAGCTTTGATGAAAATATTTTATTTACTCATAAAGGATTAAGTGGACCAGCTATTTTACAGATATCATCTTATTGGAATACTGGCGAAGCTATAAATATAAACTTATCGCCTAAGGTTAGTATTCAAGATTTCTTAGTAGAGAAAAAACAATCTGGTCTTAAAAGCATACTTAAAAATACTTTAACTGAATTATTACCAAAAAATTTTGTGACTACTTTTATTGATGAAGAATTTTTGTCTAAAAGAATATGTGACCTATCCAATGAAGAAATAAACCTAGTAGTCTCTAAGCTACACAACTGGGTTATTTACCCACAGACTACCGAAGGCTACCGTACCGCAGAAGTAACTCTAGGTGGTATAAACTGTGATGAGCTTTCCTCTAAAACTCTTGAATCTAAGAAAGTTAAAAATCTATATTTTATAGGTGAAGTTGTTGATATAACTGGGTGGCTTGGAGGCTATAATTTCCAGTGGGCTTGGTCTTCTGGTTGGGTTACTGGACAAGTTGTATAATCCTAAACTTTAAGTTATAATAAAATTTAACTAATCAAAGTATTTATTTATATCATGAGAATACCGTATGAAAATGAATTTATAATAAAGAAGTCTATACTTAAGGCTATAGAAAAAAATGCGAGTCCTGCAAAATTAGCTAGTTCATTTGGGATTTCCAAAAGCACTATCTACAAGTACCGTCGGGCACTAAGAGACCAAGGCTTTGTCAAAAAAAATGAAAATGGCATATATGTTATAGTAGTAAACAAATTTTCAATACAACATCCTACCGAAGAATTTGATAATTCATTTTCTCTAGCTATAGAAACTTGTACACCTGCTAAATACACTAAAATAAAAGACACATCAATGCGTGATGACATCGAACAACGACTTCAATCAAAGGTTGAAGAAATGAGAATGAGAAAGACAAAACAAGAACATGATAATGAAAAGGGTGTATTTAAAAAATTACTAAGAAAGTTTAAAAAAAATAATAACCCCTATAAATCCATATACTAATGTCTACAATATTTACATAATAGCACTTTTAACTTAAACTGCTCTTAACTATTAGCTAGCATAAAGATCCCAATGAAAAAATATAATATATTAATAACAGGTTGTTCCCACGGTGGTATTGGTTATGCTACAGCTGTATACCTTAGAGATTTAGGGCATAGAGTTTTTGCATCAGCGCGACAACAAAAAGATGTTGATATCCTAAATGCAGAAGGCTTTGAAACATATCTAATTGATGTAACTAACTATAAGCATATTGATAATGCTTTAGCCAACATTTTACAGAAAACTAATGGAACACTTGATGTTGTATTTAACAATGCTGGCTTTGGACAAGCTGGTGCTCTAGAAGATATTGAAACAAAACACCTTAAAAAACAGTTTGAAACTAATGTTTTTGGACTGCATAATTTAACAGTAAAAGCTCTAAAAATAATGCGTAAGCAAGGATATGGAAAAATTATCCAACACAGCTCAGTACTAGGTCTTATAGCAATGAAATATCGCGGAGCTTATAACGCTAGTAAATATGCTGTTGAAGGTCTAGCCGACACTATGAGATTAGAGCTTAAAGGCTCTGACATATACATGAGCACTCTAAATACAGGACCAATTACGAGTAAGTTTAGGGAGAACTCATTAAAAACTATCAAAAATGTTGAGTTTGAAAAATCAGCTCATAAGCTCCAATATGAAAAAATACTAGCTGGTAAACACAAAAAAGTTCCTTTTAATGAATCTGCTATTTCAGTAGCTAAAGTAGTAGAAAAAATAATAAACTCAAATAAGCCAAAACCAAGATACTACATAACAAAAGCTACGGTAATCATGGCTATTTTAAAAAGAATACTTACTAGCAAACTTATGGATACTTTTCTGAGCAAATACTAGATTTTATCTTTATCAAAGTTTACCTTATGATTTTCTTTCTTGTCAGGCTCCAAGATTTCTGGAGAACCTATCCTATTGAACAAATAGTAACTTAACCAGTTAAAGCTAACAACAAATTTATTTCTTATGCTAACCAAAAAAGTTATATGCACACCACCCCATATAAACCAACCTAATTTACCTGTAAGATTTAAACCAAATATCCTAGCTATAGCAGAGTGTTTTTGTATTATAGCCATAGTACCTAGATCCCTATATTTAAAATTTTTATATTGCTTTGACTTGTTCCTTTTAACAATATGATTAGCAATATATTTGCCTTGCTGCTTAGCTACAGAAGCTAATCCAGGTAAAGGGTTATCTGTACATCTAGAAATATCACCCCCCAAATAAATATTGCTGTACTCACTATGAGTCAAATCTGGTAAGACATTTACTTTACTTTTTGACATTTGTTTCTCCATCCATGACCCTAAGGGTTTTCCTTTTAAAACAGTACTCCATATAATAGTAGCACCCTGATAGATAGATTTATCTGTTTGCACACAGTGTTCAGAAATATCAATAACTGTTTCATTCAAATGGATTTTTACACCACGTTTTACCAATGAATAATAAGCATAATCAGATAATTTCTTAGGAAAAGCTGATAGGATTTTATCCCCACAATCAACCAAATGGATATTTACATCTTTTACAGTAAAACTAGTGTAAGTTTCAAAAACATCAGTTAAAAGCATGTCCAACAAAGCACCTGTAATCTCAACGCCTGTTGCTCCTGCGCCAATTATAATAAAAGTTAGATGCTTAAGTGTTTCAGTTTTGGAGCTAGCACTTTCTGCTAACTCAAATTGCTTTATAATATGGGATTTAATCTTTTGAGCATCATATGCTGTTTTTAAAGATAGTGTATAATTTTTCCATTCATCATTACCTAGATAGTCATACTCAACCCCTGGAGCTACTACTAGATAGTCATATTTATAAACATTTTCTGAGGTTTTTACTACTTGTTTACTGGGACAGATATCTATTACTTCACCCATCTTAAATTTAACGTTAGGTTTATTATGCAGTACTTTTCTAATAGGAGCTACGACGGAATTCAAAGGTATAAAAGCAGTAGCTGCCTGATATAACATAGGTTGAAACACATGATGGTTACTTTTATCTAATAAAGTAATTTCAAATTGGTCACTATATTTAGATAGTTTTTGTATACAATTTATACCAACAAAACCAGCGCCTATTATAACTATTTTTTTCATCTTTAGCACCTATAACAGTCCAGAGATTTCCATTTGCATGGAGATGACGACCGATTTTTTCACAGTTTCCAGTTTAACCATACAAATATATACAGGGACTGTTGCAAGCTGGAATTAGATGGGTCGTAACAAGGCAAAAATATTCGAAAAAGCGCAGTTTACATGTAGTAAATGAGCATTTTAAGAATATTTTTAACACAGTTAGAAACATATAATTTTGGTTTGCAACAGTCCCATACAATGAATTATATGCAAACTTATGCTAGAGTTTAAGGATTAACTTATAAAAATTACTTTCTAAACTTGTATAATCCCCACCCTATTAATATAAATATAGCTGGACCAATGATAAGCTCTGATTCATATATAAGCATTTCACTTAATGTCTGAATATCACTTGGTGGTTGAAAGCTAAATAAAATACCTAGTGTTGTTGAAACAAATACTAAAAAACCTAATAAATACCTAAACTTATTACTCATAAGCTTTATATAAGCAATTACCAAATACAAATAAGGTATAAAGTAAAGTATTGTTGCCATCAATATTAGTGCTTGATACATAACATTTACTGATGGTAAAAAGCTAGTCAACAATACTATAACTGTAACCAAAACGCCCATAGCTACTAGAGCGTTTTTTGGAGAGTCATGTTTGTTTGTTTTATGTAACCACTCTGGCAAAATTCCTCTTGGTGTACACTTAAAAAACATAACCACAGGTGCCAATAACCATATACTTACAGCTGCTAGTTCAGCAAATGTTAGTAAAAATGCCATTAGTTTTGGAAACCATGCCCAGTCAAATCTATGACCGATTATTTCAAAAGCAGTCATTAATCCAGAGGTTCCATTAATACTCTCGGGAGAAGAAACTAAATTTAAGGCTACAGTTCCCAATATATATAAACCTAATAATATAAAGGCAGATGCTAATAATCCATAATAAAGATTTCTTTTTACATTTCTAACTGAATTAGCAAATGTCGGAATAATTTCTATACCAGCCATAGCAAACATTATAATAGTAAGCGTAGATAGATTCCCCCACGTACTACCCTGTGGTATAAAATTAGAAGCTGAAAAATCAGTAGCACTTTTACCAGCTACAAAATAAGCAGCAAACCCTAAAACAATAATAGCTATAGCAGGTATAAATGAACCAAGTATCCCACCAACGTCAACAAGATATTTATTAACTTTTAGACCATAAAAACTAACAAATGTAACTAGCCAAAAAGCACTTAATACTACTATGACTATATAATAATTATTGTTAACTAACTCAGGGTGGCCTATAAAATAAGCAAAGTTAGTTGCTAAAAACATCAACACAGCTGGATAATAAAATATAGTGTTTACCCAATATAGCCAAGCGACCATAAAACCAGATTTTTCACCTAAGGCTCTGGTTGTCCAAGCATACATACCACCTTCATCAGGATACTTCCTGGACAGTTGAACAGCTATAACTACTAATGGTAGAAAGAAAATCAAAGCACCAAGTATCCAAAAGAATACAGCTGAAGCCCCTAAACATGCTGCTACTGGTATCCATCTAATACCAAAGTTAGCTGTAACAGCCATAATAGTGACGTCTTTAAAACCAAGAACTTTATTATTATCTGAAGAAGATAAACCCATAAGAACACCTATTTTGTAATTAATATATATTATTATAGGTCAAATTAAGTTTAATAATAAGAAAAAATTATATAAAAAGACAAATAAAATTAGAATAAATTACATCATCCCTGGCATGCCACCCATGCCACCACCCATAGGCATAGCTGGAGCATCTTCTTTGATCTCACCAACCATTGCTTCTGTAGTGATCATCAAACCTGCAATTGATGCTGCATGCTGTAAAGCAGAACGAGTAACTTTAGTAGGATCTAAGATACCCATCTCAACCATATCACCATAAGTGTCATTTGCAGCATTGTAGCCATGATTACCTTGTTTAGCTTTTACTTCATTTACAACTACAGAAGGTTCTCCACCAGCATTTGCTACGATCTGTCTAAGAGGAGCTTCTATTGCTCTTTTTAGTAGTAGGATACCGTGATTTTGGTCTTCATTGTCACCTTTTAAGCCCTCTAAAGCTTTTTGAGCTCTAATTAAAGCAACCCCACCACCTGGCACGATACCTTCTTCAACAGCTGCTCGAGTTGCATGTAAAGCATCATCTACACGGTCTTTTTTCTCTTTCATTTCAGCTTCTGTAACAGCACCAACTTTAATCACTGCTACACCGCCAGAAAGCTTAGCTAATCTTTCTTGTAATTTTTCGCGGTCATAATCAGAAGTTACTTCTTCGATATTCGCCTTAATTTGTTTAATTCTATTAGCTATTGCATCTTTATCACCAGCACCATCAATTATAGTGGTATCGTCTTTGGTTACTTGTACTCTACCTGCTGTGCCTAGATGCTCCATATTAGTTTCTTCAAGTTTCATACCAAGATCTTCAGAAATTACTGTAGCACCTGTTAAGATTGCAATATCTTCTAGCATAGCTTTACGACGATCACCAAAACCAGGGGCTTTTACAGCACATACTTTAACAATTCCTCTCATATTGTTTACTACTAGAGTTGCTAAAGCTTCACTTTCAACATCTTCTGCGATAACTAGCAATGCTTTGCCAGATTTAGATACACCTTCTAATACTGGAAGTAACTCACGAATATTAGAAATTTTCTTATCTACAAGCAAGATGTATGGACTTTCTAAATCTGTAGTCATGTTTTCTTGGTTTGTAGCAAAGTATGGAGATAAGTAACCTCTATCAAACTGCATACCTTCTACCACATCTAGTTCATCCTCAAAACCTTTGCCTTCTTCTACAGTTATAACACCTTCTTTACCAACTTTTGCCATCGCATCAGCAATGATTTTACCAACTGTAGAGTCAGAGTTAGCAGATATAGTACCTACTTGCTCTATAGATTTAGCATCTGAACAAGGCTTTGAAAGTACTTTTAATTCTTCTACTAATTTAGCAGCTGCTTTATCGATACCTCTTTTTAAATCCATTGGGTTCATACCTGCAGCAACAGCTTTTAAACCTTCTGTAAGTAAAGCTTGAGCAAGAACAGTAGCTGTAGTAGTACCATCACCTGCAACATCAGCTGTTTTTGATGCTACTTCTTTTACAATTTGAGCGCCCATGTTCTCAAACTTGTCTTCTAGTTCTATTTCTTTAGCTACTGATACGCCATCTTTAGTTATAGCAGGAGCACCATATGCCTTGTCTAATACAACGTTACGCCCTTTTGGTCCTAGGGTTACTTTAACTGCATTAGCTAGTGTATTTACCCCGTCTAACATCTTTACACGTGCTTCATCCGAAAATAAAACTTTTTTTGCTGCCATATTATTTCTCCTTTAAAATTTGTAAGACTTTTAAGTTACCCAATAATACCCATAATGTCATCTTCTGACATCATCAGAAGAGTTTCATCACCTACCTTTACTTCACTACCTGAATATTTACCAAATAGCACCTTATCGCCAACTTTTACATCCATAGGCTGGGTAGCACCACTTTCTAGCTTTTTACCGTTACCAACAGCTACTACCTCACCTTGACTTGGCTTTTCTTGAGCACTACCAGTTAAGATAATTCCACCTGCAGATTTTGTTTCTTCTTCTGCACGACGAACTAACACTCTATCTTGTAATGGTCTAATATTCATAACGATCTTACTCCTTTGTTATTTATAGAAAATCTCAAATCTTATGCAACTATAGACTCACCTAAATTCTATAGACTTGCAAAGCTAGATATTGTGACTAAAAATTTCTTTTCAAGGTAATTTTTTGTTTTTTTATACGTCCTAATACAGTTTACGCAACTCTTAGTCTACATAAGTTTTAAAACCACATTAGAAATTAATTCATTTCGATCTCATGAAAGAAAAAGACATTCTCATCTGTATTAACAAGATCATAATATGCATATAAGTATGAGAAAAAAGATTCTATATTTCTTATATCTTGATTTACAATTCCTATATTAGGGTCAAAAAAAAGAAAAGAATCACCAGAAATATATAGTAAACAAGAATGGTTCTTACTAGATGCCACTTCTATATCTTTATGAAAATTTCTACCAGCATAAGAAACTATTGCTGGCTTAGAATCCTTCTTAATAAATAAACCAAATGAAAATGATACTATAAACAAACCTTTTCTACCTCTATAATCATTTAAGCTTTCAGCCATACGACTAAGCTGGTTATTGATTTGGTTATAAATAGTATTCTGTCGAGATATCTCATTTAAAATATACCAATTTTTAACAATCTTAAAATTATCGTTTGCAAATAACTGTTTTGATATAGTATCTATACTGTCCGTTAACTGTTGTCGTGTAAAATCACCCCATAAATCGAACACGTTAAAATTTTTGTCTAGATTATGACTAAAGAAGTTAATATTAATCTTTTTATTATAAGAATTTTGCTTTTTATGTACAGAACTCAATAATTTATCTGTTTTAGTCAAATTACCTTTTATTTCTGATGCGTTTTGAGAAATATAATTAAATAATAAATGTGTAGGTTTCTTTTGACCTTTTATTAACTCTCCAAGTAAAATACTCAAAGTTAAACATAGTCCTTGAGAAAACATTTCTCCTTGGCTAAATTCTGTAAAAAATTTAGAAGTATCTAAAAATTGTCCCTTATAACCGATGTTTCTTACTTCATTTTGATAAAAAAATCTAGGCATATTAGCAGCTCCCTTGTTAACTTCGGTAAATATTAACCATCATATGTTTAAAGTTTTAACTGGTTAATTATATTCTAGTTATATCAAATTAGTTAGTTAGTTATTTATCAACTTGTCTTTTTTTAATAAGCCCTAAGGATTTTTAATAAGCATAATAGCCAGAAATGGCACAGCCTAGAGTAATAAATCTACCAAAGACGGTTTTGCTTTAAGAAAGCAAACCTAATATTTGAGCTAATGTCATAATTAAATTGACCAAAAGCTGGCCAAAAGCACTTTTTGTTTATATCATATGCTTATGCACCTATAGCTTAACTGGATAGAGCGTCGCCCTCCGGAGGCGGATGCGGGGGTTCGAGTCCCTCTGGGTGTGCCATACAGAAAGTAAAGGTAAATAAAATGTAAAACGCCATAAATTATTAGGGAATCTTTAGAACACAAATAAGGGCAAATTTTATAAAAGAGTATTTCTTCGAAGCGCTGACTTAGCCTTATCACGGCACATGAATCAACTGTTACCGTTGCTTCCTTCCGGACCTGGCGGGGTTCACAATCTATCATTGCGTGGAAACCAAGTCAGCAGGCTACATATTACTAGAGATAGATTTAAATTACAAGTTCTCATTGCAAATTCCATTATTGCTCATAAATTGGTATTATTTAGCAAAGTGAATTTTTAAATAAATGTTAAACAAATGATCGTCGTAATTTCTCCTGCAAAGAGCCAAAACTTTGAGCCAATAAAAGCAAACTATAATTTTACACAGCCCAAATTTAAGCAAGAAATCAAAGAGTTGATAAATAAGCTCAAACACTATGAAATTGAAGAAATTGAAAAGTTAATGAAAATAAGCCCTAAGTTGGCACAAGAAGTTTTTGACAAGCATAATAGTTTTGAACCAACTAACTTTGATAGCACAAACTCAAAAGCTGCAATATTTACTTTTAATGGTGATGTTTATAAAGGTTTAAATGCTGAAACTTTAGATGAAAAAACTATCAACTACGCCCAAGAACATTTGTTAATATTATCTGGATTATATGGACTCTTACGTCCTCTTGATCTAATGCAAGCATATAGATTAGAAATGGGTACAAAAATCAAAATAGATAACAAAATACTATACAAATACTGGCAAAATAAAATAACTACTCAGTTAAACATTTTTTTTGAAAAGCAAAATGATAAAACCCTTATAAACCTAGCTTCCAATGAGTATTCTCAAGCTATTGATAAAAAGCTTTTAGAGGCTAACTGGCTAGACATAGACTTTAAGGAAAATAAAAATGGCTCTTACAAAACCATAGGCATATACGCAAAAAAAGCTCGTGGATTGATGACTAGATTTATCCTTGAAAATAGAGTCGAGAATATCCAAGATATTAAAAATTTTAAAGTTGAGGGCTACCAATATAATCCTGAATTTTCCCAAGGTAACCTTTTCTGTTTTACTAGATAATTATGAAAATCAAAATTTTATCACTCGGTGAAAAACCTTCTAAGTGGGTAACAGATGGTTTTGAAGAGTACAAAAAGCGCCTCAGTAAAGCTATTCCTCTTGAACTTATAGAGTTACCAATAGCAAAGCGTACTAAAACTGGTAACCCTACTCTGTGGTTAGAACAGGAGGCAAAAACTATACTAAACCGGCTTAATGAAAATGATTATCTAGTCATATTAGATGTTCAATCTAAGATAATATCTACTGAGGAATTAGCTAACAAAATGCAAATTTGGAAACTTAACAATCCAAATATTGTAATCTTAATTGGTGGTCCAGATGGTATTGATCAAAGCATTAAAAATTTAGCTAAAGATAAAATTTCTATTTCAAAAATGACTTTCCCCCATCCTATAGTTAGGATAATAATAGCAGAGCAAATATATAGAGCACACACTATTTTAGAAGGGCATCCATATCATAAATAACAAGTATGCTATTAAAATCTAACAAGTTGAAAACCATTTATTCTCTAGCTTTTCTAAAGCTCATATTATAAAATATTTCCGCTCTTAAGAGGAGATATAACAATAAATCAAAGGAATAAAATATGCGCTTAAAAATGAAAGTAATTTCTACTATAACTTTAGCTTTAATAAGTACAGCAGCGTTTGCTAACTGTAGTACTGAAGAAGTTAACACAGGTTGGACAGCTAGTATCAAATTTAGTTGTGATAGAGATACTGACTTAGTTAAAAACCCTATTAGCTTTAAATTAACTAATGGAGTAAAAGTAAATAGCGTTTGGAACCTAGGTAATACTGACCTAGAGACTAATGGTAGTTCTGTATCTATAACTTCGAAGGATTGGGGTGGTAACCCAACGATTCTAAAAAAAGGAGAATCTGCTACTATACAATTTTCTCCTAGTGCTCCTGATTTTAGTGTTCAAGATTTTAAAGCTGGTTCTGCAGATCCAGTTGATCCAGTTGATCCAGTTGATCCAGTTGATCCAGTTGATCCAGTTGATCCAGTTGATCCAGTTGATCCAGTTGATCCAGTTGATCCAGTTGATCCAGTTGATCCAGTTGATCCAGTTGATCCAGTTGATCCAGTTGATCCAGTTGATCCAGTTGATCCAGGTTCAGAATACCCACAATATTCAGAAGCTACTACATACAAAAGTGGAGATATAGTCAAAAAAGATGGAAAACTTTATAGTTGTAAAGATGGAGTAGCAGCTTGGTGTTCAGGAGCAGCTTGGGCTTATGCTCCAGGTACAGGAAGTGCTTGGTATATGGCTTGGGAAAATTATGACCCTAGCAACCCTGATGATCCAGTTGATCCAGTTGATCCAGTTGATCCAAGTGATGAATATGTAACTACCCAAGCAGAACTAGATGCAAAAGAAGCTGAATTAACTAGTGATCCATTGATGACTGAAATTAAAAACTCGATCCGAACTAGAGATAATAATATTGTCGAAGCAGTTAAAGCTAAAGATCCTAGCAACCCAGAAAACGTAAAAAGAGTTGAGAGTATAATTTCTGAAAAAGATTGGGAGTACATATTTCCTAAACGATCACCAGAATATACTTACGAAAACTTTTTAAAAGCTGTTGCTAAATTCCCAGCTTTCTGTGGAAATTATGATGATGGTAGGGATGCTGATGCTATCTGTCGTAAATCACTAGCTACTATGTTTGCACATTTTACTCAAGAAACTGGTGGACACACAATACACTGGGAAGTTCCAGAATGGCGTCAAGGTCTAGTTCATGTCCGTGAAATGGGGTGGGATGAAAACATGCGTGGTGGCTACAATGGCGAATGTAACCCTGACACTTGGCAAGGGCAAACTTGGCCATGTGGAAAATTTGAAAATGGTGACTTTAAATCATATTTTGGTAGAGGCGCAAAACAGTTGAGCTACAACTATAACTATGGTCCTTTCTCAGAAGCTATGTATGGTGACGTAAGAGTATTATTAGACAATCCAGAATTAGTTGCAGATACATGGTTAAACTTAGCTTCTGCTGTGTTTTTCTTTGTATACCCGCAACCTCCAAAACCTTCTATGCTACACGTAATTGATGGTACATGGAAACCAAACGCTGCTGATAAGACTAACGGATTAACCCCAGGGTTTGGTGTTACAACCCAAATTATCAATGGTGGTGTAGAATGTGGTGGCAGCGTAGAGGTTGCTCAATCTATGAACCGTATCAACTACTATGAGAATTTTGCCAAATACCTGGGTGTAGAAATACCAGCAGATGAAGTATTAGGTTGTAAACTAATGAAACAATTTGATGCTGCAGGCGCTGGTGCTACTAACATTTATTGGGAACAAGACTATAGTTGGGTAGCTAAAAACCCTGAAGGTAAATCTTACGCATGTAAACTAGTAGGTTACCAAACGCCATTCTCAGCTTTCAAAACAGGTGACTACACTAACTGTGTTAAGCATTTCTTTCCAGATATAATTATTAAAAAATAATCTTATACCAATTCCAACATAAATTGTTGCATTTATCACAAAGGAGTTTATGACTAATTTAAGTTTTTGATGTGCAGGCAATAGCAGTAGCTATTGGCAAATATTAAAGGATTAAATTAGGTATGAAATACAAAGTTAGAAAGTAATAATATGTGTGGGAATTGGTATTAAATAACTATTTCTCATTAAGATCAATTTCTGCTTTTGCTCAAAGCAGGGTCATATAAACATCTTTCTAATGTTCTTTGAACTCCAATATTTCATAGCGACATACGCCTTATTTTACAGCGTTTTAAACCAAGAAATAACAAAAATTTGGTCTAAATCTAAATAACCAAAGTTTATATCTTTTATTTAGAAATAGAAAATTCTATTAACTTGTGGTAAAGATATTGAAGGCATTACAACTCCAGTATTTCTCCAATTTGGATTTAGATTTAGATTTGCGTTTGGATTACCATGTACGTATTCTAGTACAACTTGTCCTGCAGGCGCTAAGCCTCTACTAAACCTGATATCAGCAATGTTATTAAAAGGATGCGCTGGATCAAAAGTGGACACCTGGTTAATCTCAAAAGTCTCCTGGTCATTAATATAACCGTCGCCATCTATCAATGGAGCAAATAGACGTAAAATACATGTGGCTCCCCGATAACTTATCCTATAACTAATCTCACTCATATTCTCAAGAGCTATATGAAAAAATCTGCTATTATAATTAATTTGCCCAAGTATGGTATCATAACTTTCCCCACAAGAAACTATCATTGGATTAGAAACACAATCAAAATTAACTCTAAAGTGTGTTTCATACTGACCAGTAACATACTCAGCAACACGATCCAACTCAAAAATATAGCCAATACCGTTATGGTAATATGAAAATGACTCCATAATGACTGCTATTGACAGCATGTTTTGGCTCAAATCAAATGAACCTATACAATACACACTCTCTGTATGGATATCATATATAGTATACTTTCTTTCTACCAGCAGGTTTCTTGCATATGGACTATTTAAATCAGGCAAGTCAACAAAATGTGTATAAGGCCCTCCTGGTATAAGCCTTAACCTATATGTTTGAAAAGGTACAACTCTAAGAGTTTTTTTCTTAACAGGAGGATAAATACCTCCTGATTTCTTATCTCCTCCACCAGGAGGTTGATTAGGGGGAAGACCGCCAACTCCACCTCCTAAAACACTTTTATTTGCTCCAGTGAAATTTGAAGGTAAATGTGCTTTAGCCATGCCTAACATAGAAGCTTTCATGGTGCCTTTCGGTCTAGAAGCTAAAAATGGTGAAAGCGAGAAATTACCAAACACTTGGTTAGGTAATTCACCGTTCATTAATTTAAACTCGTTAATACTCGGATTATAGCTATTTCCAAATTTTTTATTTCTTACTGGGTCTAAGCCTAAATCTACATTTTCTTGATTTAATTGTTTTTTAAGTTTCGCAAACCAAGAAAACATATAAGAGCTATGTGAGTTTACAAACACTATGGTATCAAAATTTTCTTTGATAAAAAAGCATCTTATCTTTCTCTCACTAAGCTTTTTTATTATATCTATAATCTGAGAGTAAGATTCAGCTAAATTATTTAAGCTCCACATTACTAGAGTGTCACCTATTTGAAGACGCTTCATAGCTTTATTTAACCCTTCTATTTTAGGTTCATCCCCAAAAACATAATCCTTATATATATCTTTTTTCTCTACTCCATATTCTCTTAAAGCATTAAATTGTAAATGTTTTTGACTATTTGTATTTCCCAATAAAAAACGTATGTATCCAACTAACATCATAACCAGTCAGTAATTACCAATAAATTATTTTAACATATTTATTATTTTAATAAACTTAATTATAAAATTAAATTTATTTTCATTTATTTATTTTTACTCTTAAAATTTTAAGCATACTATTTATCAACTTGCCCTCTCATCTAATGACTGACTTTCGCTTAATTAATTATACTGAGAATAATTAATATAAACTCAAAACACAAAATAATTACAAATAGTTTAGAAGGTGA